>NZ_CAWUDP010000197.1:0-7432 GCF_963920835.1 Scytonema sp. PCC 10023 | reverse complement strand
GCGCCATGGCGCGTCTCTACATTTGGCGTGTTTACACGGTTATAACCTACTCAATTCCCTCAATCCGATCCTCAACCTCCTGGTACAACTCGCGCAGCAACTCCAAATTGTTCTCACTCGTCTCCCAATAACCACGACCATTCACTTCCAACAAGGTGGAAACCATCTTGCGGAAAGAATGGGGGTTGAGGTTCAGTAGACGCTTGCGCATCTCTTCATCTTTAATGAAGGTTTCGTTAGCATCTTCATAGATCCAGTTATCAACAGCACCAGCAGTCGCACTCCAACCCATCGTATTTACCAACCGCTTGGAGAGTTCGCGCACGCCTTCGTAACCGTGAGATAACATTCCCTCGTACCACTTGGGATTTAACATTTTGGTACGGGCATCCAAACGCACGGTTTCTGATAAACTGCGGACTTGAGCGTTAGCTGTGGTGGTGTCGGCGATGTAGGATGCTGGTGTTTTGCCATCACCCCGCAAACTTGCCACAACCTTGGTGGGATCAGAGTCGAAGTAATGGGAAACGTCGGTCAAGCTAATCTCGGAAGAGTCGAGATTTTGGAAAGTGACCTCAGCAGTTTTCAGAGTTCTTTCAAAAATCTGCCGCTCTTCTTCCATCGTACCGGGGTTATCGGCACTGAAGGCAAAGGATTTCCGCTTGAGGTACATTTCCTGCAACTCGGCTTCGCTGTCCCAAGTGCTGTTTTCTACCGCCAAGTTGATATTTGACGAGTAGGAACCAGAAGCATTGGAGAAGATGCGAGTTGCTGCTTGGCGCAGGTTGATCCCCATTTCCTCTGCTTGTTCGAGGGCGTGTTTGCGAACATAGTTCATTGATGGTGGTTCATCGGCTTCCGCCGCCATCTTCACCCCTTGATCCAGCAGGTTCATTTGGTTGATGAACAAGTCGCGGAATACACCAGAACAGTTAACAACCACATCAATCCGTGGGCGTCCCAACTCTTCTAGAGGTATCAATTCTAACTTGTTCACCCGTCCAAGGGCATCGGGAACTGGACGCACTCCCACCATCCACATGATTTGTGCCAGGGATTCCCCGTAGGTTTTGATGTTATCGGTTCCCCAAAGCACACAAGCGATAGTTTCGGGATAGTGACCGCCGTTTTCTGCTTTGTTACGCGCCAGCAGTCTGTCTACAACGATTTTTGCTGATTGGACAGCAGCCGTTGTGGGGATGGATTGCGGGTCAAGGGCGTGTATATTTTTACCTGTGGGCAAGACATCCGGGTTGCGGATGGGGTCGCCACCAGGACCAGGGAGAATGTACTCGCCTTCTAACCCTTGGAGTAATGCTCCCAATTCGTTGTCAGCGCAAACTTGCTGCAAGCAGAATTCCAGATACTCAAACAGCGGTTTCAGGGCGGCGATGTGTAGAGACGCGCCATGGCGCGTCTCTACAAGATAACCTGCTTTTTGCAGTGCTTCTACCCAAGGCTCTTTTTTGCCCATGTTAAAGAAGTTGAGCTTGGAAACGCGGGAAACTCGTCCTTCTGCGTCAATTTGCTCTTTTACAAGGGCGGAAACTGCGGCACGGGTTGCCATTGTGATGTCTTGCAGCAGTTGGACATCGTCTAAAACGCCTTTGTCGCTGTTTTGGTAGATCTCGTCGATGTCGCGCCCGATGCTGTTGGCAATAATACGCGGGAGACTTTGAATTTCTTCCTCTGGACGGTCTAAGTTAGAAATGTTGACCAGAGTGGCGATCGCCTCTTCAGCCGAAGGTGGTTTACCAATCACATGCAATCCACATGGCAACAGTCGCGATTCAATCTCCATCAACTTGCGGTACACCAAGCCAACGATATTATCCCGTTCCTCAGCGGTCATATCTTTGGCATCGGTTTCGCTCAAAGCGATGTCCTTATCCAAGTTCACCAGCCGACACTTATCCATAATAGTGTTGACGATGGAAATACCGCGTCCGCTATCTTTTAAGGTTTGGTAAGAACCAATCAACTCGCTGAGTTCTTTCAAACCTTTGTACAAACCAGCATTTTCTGCCGGAGGAGTCAGGTAAGAAATTGTCTCGGCGTAACTGCGACGCTTGGCAATTGTTGCCTCGCTGGGGTTATTTGCGGCGTAGTAGTAGAGATTGGGAATTGTACCAATCAAGTTATCTGGATAACATTCTCCAGACATCCCCATTTGTTTCCCTGGCATGAATTCCAAGGAACCGTGAGTCCCGAAGTGTAGCACCGCATCAGCTTGCCAAAGCTGTTCTAGGTAAGTGTAGTAAGCTGCAAAACCGTGGTGGGGACTTGCAGAACGCGAGAACAACAGCCGCATGGGATCGCCTTCGTAACCAAAGGTGGGCTGAACACCAATGAAGACGTTACCGAAATGCTTACCATAAATCAGCAAGTTTTGCCCATCGCTATTGAGATGTCCAGGAGGTGGTCCCCAGTTTTCCTCTAATTTTTGTGAGTAGGGCGTGAGTGCTTCATACTCACGAACTGGCATCCGGTAGGCAATGTTGAGTTCAGGGCTGCTGTACTGTGCTTGGGCGTCGTGGATGACTTGTTCCATCAACTCTTTGGCAGACTCAGGCAACTCCTGCACGTCATAACCGTTGTTCTTGAGGGCTTTCATCACCTCGTAAATTGAGCCGAACACATCCAAGTAAGCAGCGGTTCCCACGTTGCCTTTATCTGGTGGGAAGCTGAAAACGGTGATCGCAACTTTCTTGTGCAGCTTTGGCTTGCGGCGCAGGTTAGCCCATTTGAGGGCGCGTTGTGCCACTGCTTCGATACGGTCTTGCAGGGCGATCGCCTTTCCTGTTGTCCCATCTCGTCCTGATAATATAATCGGCTCAATTGCCCCATCCAATTCCGGAATCGCAATTTGCAATGCAACTTGAATTGGGTGTAACCCCAAATCGCTATCCTGCCATTCTTCGGTTGTTTGGAAGACGAGGGGCAGCGCTACCATGTAAGGACGATTCAACCGCTTGAGCGCGTCAATTGCCTTAGGATGGTCTTGGCGTGCTGGTCCACCTACCAGGGCAAAGCCTGTTAAAGATACTACAGCATCCACCAGTGGGGTTTTGGTAGTCGGTTCGTAGAAGTATGCTTCCACTGGTTTGGAGAAGTCCAAACCTCCGGCAAACACTGCAATAACCCGTGCCCCCATAGATTCTAGTTCTTGCACCATTGCCACATAGTGGGCATCATCACCCGTTACAAGGTGCGTGCGTTGCAATACCAACCCAACACAAGGCGCTAGCGGGTCTTTCAAATCATTGGGGACATCCTTACGGCTGTTGTGCCAATTGAGGTATTCTCTGACATCCTCAAACATCGTGGGGGCAAGAGGATGCCAGACCCCCATATCAGGATAGACAACTGGTGCTTTGTATTGTACGGACGCCAGATTTCGTGTTTCTACATTATTTTTTAAGACGTACTTATCAGCTAGCATCAGCAAGAAGTTTTCCAGGTTCTCTGAAGAACCCCCTAGCCAATACTGAAAGCTGAGCATAAAATTTCGGGCGTCCTGTGCTTTGTCCATTGGCAGGTACTTGAGCACTTGCGGCAATGTCCGCAGCAGCTTGAGCATCCCATCTTGGAAGCCCGCGCCGGATTTTTCCTTGCGCTTTCGCATGAACTGTGCTATCGCACTCTTAGATTGCCCCAATTGTGCCAAAGAGAAGGTGCCCATTTTGTTTAGGCGCATAACTTCAGGCATTGAGGGGAACACAACGGCAACGTCCAAGCGATCGCGGTGTGGTGCTACTGCTGCTACTAACTTTTGGGCTAAGTCTTCTATAAAAATCAGCGAGGCAATAAAGATATTGGCACTTGCGATCTCCTTTTGGAACTCCTCGTAGTTCTCTTTGTCTCGGAGTTCTTCAATCAAATAGCCACTAATTTCAATCGCCAGGTTGGGATGATTCTGGTTAATTTCCCGAACCGCTTGTGACAATGCACTCTGGTACTGGGACTCTAACACGACATAGACCACCTTAATTAAATGACGCCCCCGCAGGTTGTCAGGCGCAATATGTCTAATGGTGGACTTGACGTGAGTGAACATGCTTCCTCGGCTCCTTTGATGCGTGTTCTCGTTTAAGAAGTCCTCTTCGGCAAAAGCAGCCATTCAGACTTCCTCTCTAAGGCAATATGAGTTTTTTACCAGAAAATGCTTGCTCAGTGGGGATTTTGTCGCCTATCTGACACAAAATGATATAAAAAATGAAATAATTTGTAAAAATTGTTGACAGATTTGCAAAGTATTTGCTCACAATTGTGTCAAAAAAATTTACATAACTTTAATTAGCTGCTTTAGTCCCATTACCTTAGGGTACAAGGGGACAAGGGGACAAGAGCTACCACGCTCCCACGTTATTTAGGTGTTAAAAGTAGCACATTTGATTAAATAATCCCAGCAATGGGAAGTGCCTGGAAAGATGAACGTGACTAAAAAAGCTGGTATGAAGAGAAGTCACTATACTCTGCGCCAGCGCATTAAGTTTTGATGCGGATACATTAATAAAAACTGAGTTATTGCAAGTATCTTAACGAAAGGTGACAAGTTGTTCCATTTTGCATATCTCTCGGCAAACGCTCTTGAAATATCAGGCAAACAACTTTATTGTAATAAATCGTACTGTACTGTCATAAAATGCCAACAAAATTGTAACCCTTTTTACCTTTGCTTGACCATAAGTCATTAATCAAGCGTTGATATTTTTTCTTAAGAAAATAGTTGATGTTAGGACTTACGCACTGTACAAAAAGACTGGATTATGTATAACGTGCGCGATTGGCTTTGCCACTGCCCCTTGGGCAATCGCATGATTGCACTGGCACCTGTGCGATGGCACGGAGTGCCCGCCAAGGAGCGATCGCGTGGAAACATTGTCTGTATCTGCAGATCAATTGCACTGCGGCGGCAAAATGCTTGACTCTATGTACAATCCACGTTCATCTTCCGCAGCGTGCGTAAGTTAATTTCACTAACACCTAGATAAGAAGTAGAAGAAGGGCTTATGTCCTCGCTAGTTCAAAACCCCGACTTTATTGAGGTGATTTCTGCCTACTATGGTGAGCATCACACAATCAAAATTTTGTCAATGCGTAAGTTCTAGATGTTAGGAGTGGCTATGAAGAGAAGAGATTTCATAACAACTGTTGCTGTGTCCGGAGGTTCAGCCTACGCGGCTATGAAGGCTTTGGGCTTGTTAGAAAAACCAGCAACTGCACAAAGTCCATCACAAAGAGGTTCATTTCGGCTACAGCCTAGCAAGAGAGGCAATCGCGTCATTATTCTTGGTGCGGGCTTGGCGGGAATGGCTTCTGCTTATGAGTTGGGCAAAGTTGGTTACGACTGTATTATCCTCGAGGCACGTGAACGTGCTGGTGGTCGGTGCTGGACACTTCGAGGTGGAGATCAGTTTACTGATACTCTAGGACAAACACAAACAGTTCAATTTGATTCAGGCTTGTACTTTAATCCAGGTCCTGCTCGCATTCCCCAGGAACACATCACACTAGACTACTGCCGGGAATTGGGCGTTGCTGTTGAGGTGAAAGCAAACGTCAACCGACGAGAATATTACTACAACATTCAGAACGCAGGTCCGCTGTCGGGTCAAAAAGTCCGTGCCCGCGAAGCCATAACTGATATACGTGGCTACATATCAGAACTGCTGGCTAAAGCCGTTAACCAGAATGCAATTAATGCGCCTTTGACGACTGAAGACAAAGAAAAACTAGTTGAGTTTCTTCGGACGTATGGGGATTTATCTCCAGACTTGTTCTACAAAGGTTCGAGCCGACGTGGCTTTACTAATTATCCAAGTGCTGGCTTGCAACCTGGGACACAATCAGATCCCTACGACCTAAGTGCGTTAATTCAATTAGGATTTGCTGACTACGAAAGTTTCGAGTGGGATTGGCAGCAACAGATGACGATGCTGCAGCCTGTTGGTGGGATGGATCAAATAGCCAAAGCTTTTGAAAGTAGAGTCGGCAATAGGATTGTTTTCCAATCAGAGGTCAAGGAGATTCGCAAGACACCCAACGGCGTTAGCATCGTGTACGCGGATAGCTCAGGCACAAACCAACAAGTCACAGGCGACTACTGCATCTGCACCATTCCGCTACCAGTACTCAAGAGTATCCCGTCGGACTTTTCTCCCGAGTTGAATGAGGCAATTGCCAGCGTTGCCGCCATCTACGTGCGAGCAGGTAAAGGTGGCTTGCAGTTCAAACGCCGTTTCTGGGAGGAAGACGAGGACATCTTCGGCGGCATTACTTGGACTGATCAGGACATTGCTCAGATTTGGTATCCGTCGGAGGGTTACCTATCCAAGAAAGGAATTATGCTCGGCTACTACCAATTTGATGACACCAAGGTAGGACCTCTGCCTCCAAATCAGCGCCTCGCCTTAGCGCTCGAACAAGGCAGCAACATCCACCCTCAGTACAGAAACGATTTTGAGAACGGCATCACACTTTATTGGCCAACAATCCCATACAGTTTGGGTGGCTGGGCAGAGTACACAGACGACGTACGACAGAGGTACTATGCCAGACTCAACGAACCCGATGGCAATATTTATTTGTGTGGGGAGCATGTGAGCTACCTGACAGGATGGATGGCTGGTGCTCTGGAATCAGCACGTTTGGTAACTTCGAGAATTAATGCTTTGGCTTAGTAGGGGAAAATTCTCCTTTCACCCAGAAATGGGAACTATAAGCTGATAAATAATGACTAATGACTAACGACTAATGACCAATGACGAATGACTGCTGATATTCTTATTCTCTCAAATGGTCCTGGGGAAGTCACGACTTGGGTGCGCCCAGTGGTTAAAGCATTGCGGCAAATACTGAGTGATGACCGAAATCAAATAAGAATTTCTGTGGTTTTGTCGCCTTGCCCCAATTCTAGCGGCAAAGAAGCAGATATTGCTCGGTCTTTCCCTGAAGTAGACCGAGTGCAGCCAGCAGAGTATTTTTGGCAATTTTTGCTGTGGGGAAAGACATTTGAGAATTGGGACTGGCGGAAACGTGGTGTCGTTGTTTTCCTTGGTGGGGATCAATTTTTTCCCGTTGTCGTTGGCAAAAGGCTAGGGTATCGCACCGTTGTCTACGCAGAATGGGATGCACGTTGGCACAACTTAATTGACCGCTTTGGAGTAATGAAACCCGAAGTTGCTGCACGTGTCCCTCAAAAATTTGCCCACAAGTTCAGCGTTGTGGGAGATTTAATGCAAGAAGCACAGGCAGGGGAAGCAGGGGGAGAAATCAATTCAAAATTCAAAATTCAAAATTCAAAATTAGGAGTTTCTTCCTCATCCTCCTCATCCCCCTCATCCCCCTCATCCTCCTCATCTCCCTCATCCCCCTCATCTCCCTCATCCCCCTCATCCTCCTCATCCTCCTCATCCCCCTCATCCCCCTC
>NZ_CAWUDP010000196.1:0-7700 GCF_963920835.1 Scytonema sp. PCC 10023 | reverse complement strand
CCCTCACTGGGCATAGCAGTTCTGTCTGGAGCGTCGCATTCAGCCCAGATGGCAAAACTATTGCTTCTGGCAGTGATGACAAGACGGTACGGTTGCGGAATCTCAACGGGCAGCAACTCAAAACCCTCACTGGGCATAGCAGTTCTGTCATGAGCGTCGCATTCAGCCCAGATGGCAAGACGATTGCCACTGGCAGTTTAGACAACACGGTACGGTTGTGGAATCTCAACGGGCAGCAACTCAAAACCCTCACTGGGCATAGCAGTTCTGTCACGAGCGTGGCATTCAGCCCAGATGGCAAGACGATTGCTTCTGGTAGTTTAGACAAGACGGTACGGTTGTGGAATCTGGATTTGGATGACTTACTGGCACGCGGTTGCGCTTGGGCGCATGATTATTTGAAGTACAACCGCAGTGTTCAGGATGGCGATCGCAAGCTGTGTGATGATGTTGGTACTCCCAAATAAGTTGGTTTGTAAAATTAGGGGACTGGGCGGGCAAGATGCCCACCCCACAAGAATTGTTTGGAATGCAAGTGCAAGAAATTGATAGGCGATCGCACAGAGTACCCGCTTGGCGAACGCAAATATAGCAGTTTGCAATTGTATGCAGTACAGTGAAGCTTATTGTTTTGCGATTGGCTTTGCCACTGCAAGAAAGGGCGATCGCGTGTAGATTCAACGTGGTTTTTGGCAGGCGATCGCAGTACCTTTTTGGAGCAATCACTCTCAGAACTCGGAACTTCAACCTCAGAACTCGAAACTTCAACCTCGGAACTCGGAACTTCAACCTCAGAACTCGAAACTTCACCCTCAGAACAAGGTCATCATACTAACACAAACGATTGGGCAATAAACAGCATCCGCGCATGGCGATCGCAAACAAGTACACTACCCGCGCATGGCGATCGCCCTAAAATTCAAAGCCAAGATTCCAAAGATAATGCTCTAACTTGCTGAATGCGCTCAAAGTCACTATCAGCTGAGACTACAGTGAGGTTGTATTGTACAGCAGTGGCGGCAATCCAAAGGTCATTTTCATCGAATCCCAAATCAGTGATTCTAGTTTTTCTTCGCTTGCTTCTCTCTCTTGGACCAAACTGGTTGAACAAAGCTGCTTTAATTTGACCGTAGATAGTAGCTGTATCTCTATTTACATGATAGATGCAAATATCTTCAAAAAATTCTGCCAATCGTGCCAGATTCGTTTCCTTATGTCGGGAGTTTTCCATCATGTAGGTAAGTTCTCCTTGGACAATCACACAGGTTGAAATGTTTAACTCACCTACCTCCGCAACTCGACGAATAACTTTAGGTTCTCCAATAAGAATGCTGCTACAGTGATTCGTATCTAACAAATACATTACTCAAAGTCGTTATCATAATCAAATTTTGCTTTACCGCGAGACGTATAAACGAGTTGTAGACACTCTTGATAGTCATCACCACTCCATGTCCCTGCGTGTCTAAGGATGGAACGCCCAGAAGCAGGATTGTATGGAAGTTGAGAAGGTTCAGAAGAACTTTCTTCCTGTGAATCATGAGAATCAATAGACGCTGATGATTCTTCAAAAGGTGGAGATGTTATTTCTACTTGTGATTTATCTTGCTTAGTTTTCAAAAAGCGCAAAAAGTTTAGTGTTTCTGCTAACAAAGATTCTGAAGTTGATTCAAGTTCTTGAATCAGTTGCTGTTTAATCGTCATTGTGCTTAGTCACAGAATGTAATTTTTTAAGTAATACATTAATAATATTAGCTCTCACGCAATCACTCCAACCTCAGAAAGGGAGGTGTACCACAGGCGATCGCTCTTGAATTGCACTTGATGATATTGGCGATCGCCCAAGCGCCCTCAGATCTTGCACCCAACAAGAGCCAGAGGCTCTAATATCCCTCTTTACCAGGTTGAACCTGGTAACGAGGGTTTGGAGGCTTCGCCGACTCACTGTTGCAATAGGTGCAAGATCTCAGCATACAGAAGCCACGTAAAGGGCGATGGCGCAGAGCGATCGCACACGCCATACTCTGTGTTTTCCTTGTTTTCCTAGTCTCTCGGCTGCTCCTACAAACATTAATCCTTACTTTGGTAAAATATGCAACTATCTTCAGTAGATAAAAACAGCTAATCTATTAATACTCAAGAGGGATGCGGATAGAAAAGCCGCTTTGCTAGGGGAAGCGAAAGCATGAAAGACTGGCTTACAAAATTATTCATATGCATATTGTTAGTGTATAACCTGTTGTTAGGGGCTAATGGCGCACAAGCCAACCAACTTTCAGATGTTTATGTGCAGCAATTGAGTACGATACCAGGAGTTGAAAGGTTTGTAAGTGGTGAGAATATAGTTAAAGAGAACCGAAAGGATGATTTTCGGCAATTTCGAGAGATAATTAAGGGTGCAGATAAGTTAGAAGGACTTTTTACGCTTTATCGCAGTAAGGAGTCTGACGAAATCTACTGGGAAATTAAGCCAGAACAACTGAATAAAAATTATTTAGGTGTAGTCACATTAGAATCAGGGATTGGGGAAAGCGGGCTTTATAGTGGACAGCCTCTGCAAGATTTCCTCTTCTATTTCCAGCGAGTCAATAATAACTTGCACTTTGTTGTTCGTAATGTCAAGTTTCGCACAGAACCAGGTCAACCAGAACAGCGATCGCTTGCTCGTTCATTTAGCGACTCTGTTCTTTATGCAGTTGAGATAGTTTGTATCGACCCATACACTAAAAACCTTCTGATTAACTTAAGTGACCTACTATTACAAGACTTTCCCGGATTAACGTCTCTGTTGAAATACTCGTTGCAAACTGAATATAACTTACAAGAAAACAAGTCATATTTTGGCGATGTCAACACCTTTCCTTTAAACCTAGAGATTGATTCGATTTACGGTTTTTCCTCACCAGAAGGAGCAAATTTAATCACCTTACCTGATAGCAGGTCACTCAGTCTTAAGGTACACTACAGTTTTTCGCAACTGAGAGAAAACAACGGTTATATTCCCAGGCTTGCAGACGACAGAGTCGGATATTTTATTACTGCTTTCCAAGACTTTTCTCGCAACAATGGAAAAGAACCATTTGTACGTTACATTAATCGTTGGCATCTCGAACCATCCGATCCAAATGCTTCTTTGTCTCCACCGAAAAAGCCGATTGTGTTCTGGATTGAAAATGCCGTCCCTTTAGAGTACCGCGACGCAATTCGTGAAGGTGTCTTGATGTGGAATAAAGCATTTGAAAAAGCAGGATTTCAAAATGCTATTCAAGTGCGGCAAATGCCAGATGATGCTGATTGGCAGCCAGCAGATGTGCGTTACAATACGATTCGCTGGTTTAATTCTCTGGATGCAGGTTTTGCTAGAGGACCAGTACGCGTCAATCCACTCACGGGAGAAATATTGGATGCAGACATCATTGTTGATGCCAACATGGTGCGTTCAATTCAGCAAGATTATCGCGCACTGATGGAAGCCAATTCAGATAATCAGTACTCTGTGGGAAGACGTTCTCCAAGTGTCTACCCACAGTCGAGAGTCAAAGCAAAAGAGTCAAGAGTTGAAAATAGGGGATTATGGTGTAGTCATTTCGTATTTGGGGCTTCAACTCATTTCAATCCTACTTCTTGCCCAGAGACAGTAAAATGGGGCAGCAATGTGATTCCAGTTTCCGACTGTACTCATAGTGATTTACTTTCGACTTTTGACGCTAAACTCTTGACGACCGAGAAAGATTCTGACGAATGCTATAGCATCGAGTCATCTTTTGAAGCAGCTATGGGGGCGCTGGCGCTGTCACTGGTGCAAGATGCAACACCAAATACTGAACAGATGCAGAAGTACGTGCATCAATATTTACGTTATCTCATCGCTCACGAAGTTGGACACACTCTTGGTTTGCGCCACAACTTTCACGGCAGCACAATGTTAACACCCCAGGAATTAAACAACACTGAAATCACTCACGCTAAAGGTTTGGTGGGTTCAGTGATGGATTATTTACCTGTGAATATCGCACCACAAGGAGTCCAGCAAGGCGACTTTTTTCCAGTGGTTATTGGTCCTTACGATGAATGGGCAATTGAGTACGGTTACAAAAGATACTCAAATCTCATGCCTGAGGAGATGACTCCTTTGAATGAAAAGGCTTTCTTGGAGGAAATTGTTTTGGCGTCGCCTCAGCCAGAATTATCTTACGCTACTGATGAAGATATTTGGGACATCAATCCTCTGGCAAATGTCTGGGACATGAGTAACGATGTGTTAGTTTATTCTCAGTGGCAAATGGATAATGCCCGCATGATGTGGCAGCGTCTCAACAAACGTTCTTTATTAAAAGGAGAAAGTTATAGCGACCTACGTCTATTATTTAACAGAATACTTAAATACTATTTCCGTAATGCCACTTTGCTGACTCAATACATTGGTGGGCAATCTTTTAGGCGTCACCATCCTTTGGATGAGACTCACGCTCGCTTTGTAGCAGTTCCTTTAGAAAAACAACGCTACAGCTTGATAAAATTGCAAGAGTATGTTTTTAGTGAAAATGCTTTCAGTTTCTCACCACAATTGCTTAATCAGTTAGCACCATCGCGTTTTTCACACTGGGGTAACCCGGTACCCGTCTCGCGGCTGGATTATCCAATTCATGAACGTATTCTATACCTTCAAAGTGCGATACTACGAAGGTTGTTAGATGGCGATCGCCTGAATCGTTTACGCGATATCGAACTCAAAACTTTGCCTGGGGAAGCGTTAACAATACCAGAACTGTTTGACATACTGCAAAAAGGTATTTGGACAGAAGTTTTAGGCGATCGCTCACACGTATCAATTTCTAGCATCCGCCGTTCATTGCAACGGGAACATCTGAATATTTTGCTAGAGATGATTTTGCGTACAACTTATGTCCCGGAAGATGGTCGTACAATAGCTTGGTATGAATTGCGCCAACTGCTTAAAGCTATTGATGTGACTCTCAAACAACAAGGTTCAAAGCTGGATATTTACACGCTAGCTCATTTGGAAGAAACTTGCGATCGCATCACCAAAGCATTAAATGCCCAATTGCTTTCTAATTAACCACAGCAAGCACAACAGAAGTTATATTTACAATAAGGTAGTAAGCGCTTTAGCGCTAAAGCGCTTACTACGAAATAATTTTCAAGCTTTACTTTTCTTTACATAGTTTAATTTTTTCTCGCCTACTTACTTACGAGAAAGCTTATATTTTTATAACAACCCAAAGCTATGACACAAGAAACTCAGGAAATCAGTGGTTTTCACGCTCATATCTACTTCGATACCGCCAGCCGTGATGTGGCGGCGCGTGTACGCGAAGGATTGGGCGCTAGGTTTGACGTGCGGCTTGGGCGCTGGCATGATCAGCCCATCGGTCCACACCCAAAATCAATGTATCAAGTTGCCTTCTTACCGAATCAGTTTGAGAAAGTCGTCCCCTGGTTAATGCTCAATCGTGAGGGGTTGGATGTTTTAGTTCATCCTGAGACGGGTGATGATGTGAAAGACCACACAGAGCATGCCCTGTGGCTAGGAGAAAAGCTAGAACTTAATATCGACATCCTTCGGCGGGCGAGAACAACTTAACAAAATTCATTAATAAGTATTGAAAAGCATACGCGGACGCGCTGAGATCCAGAACCAACCTCTAGTACAGCGGGGGCGGAAATAAGGCAACCATTTTCAATCAACAAAAAGCTTGTGCTGTAAGCTTTTTGACTTTTGAATGCGTGACTTTTAACTTTTGACTTCCAAAGCAGCGGCACTAGTACAACGCGGCGTAAATAGGGCAACCATTTAAAATCGCTAAAAACCTAATTCCATAATACTTTTGACTTTTGACTTTTGACTTCCGCCTTGCGGCACTAGCCTTGTCCTAACCGATACGGTATTTGTCATTACAGTTTCGATAACGCCTAGAACTTAGTCACTGTTACGTTAATACCAGATTCGAGTTCTGGAATCTTGAAAAACTCAAATTTTTCAGTAGGTTGAGAAGTCTGGTTGATTTGAGCAGCCTGATTATTTGTGTCCTCCAAACATTGTTTGAAGGTATTGCCAGGAGATTTAATCATTTCAAGCGGGTTAATCTTTTTGCATCCTTCACGTACTATCCCTATTGATTCAGAAACTTTTTTGAGATTATTGGTTCTGTCTGTGATGTTAAGTGTTCCATTAGTAATCGTAGCTGGTTGAGTGACAAGAGCAGCTGCTCGATTTTGGTCAGCTAAGGCAGGAGAAACATTTTCTTCGTTGGCTAAGGCAGGATGAGCCACAGCGATCGCGCAAAGCGCAAGCCCGAAGGGCATCGCACTCATGATTACAAATAAGGCTGTTAGTGAACGTTTCATAATGAAATTCCCTATATGATGCTTGCTTTGTGATTCTAATATTCTGTATTGCAAGCTTTTTCATCACTTAAGAAACACTAAAATAGCGTGGATTTCCAGAAAAAATTTACAAAAATTCTTACCTGAAAATATATCATAATAGGGATGATTTTTTAGAATATCAGCAAAAATCTTTATTTGATTTTCATGCATAGAGTACATTCTTGCTAGCCTCTTTGAGGCGGTAGCATAGAGAGGCGCACTTTATTGACCATCTCTCCACAGTTCTAGTTCCCCATAAATGTTGATATTAAATGTAAATTGAATGTTAATGTAATCTTCTTTGTAGGCTGTGGGCAAAGGTGCAAAGGGTACTGCTTGCTTAACAGCGTTAACCGCCGCTTCATCAGTCATGCTCAATCCAGAAGTTTGTGCAACGCGGAGATTGCTCACCAAACCTGCTCGGCTAAGAGTAAAGTGAAGCACTGTTCGCCGGGAAGACTGGGTGAGTCCGGGTATCCAGTGCTGCCTCACTCGTTCCTGTAGCTGTTGTAGATAAGCGCCCATGTCTGCATCTTGACGGGCATCAATGCCATCTACAGATTGATTGAGGCGGTTGGAATTAGGCAGCGCTGCTTGATTACTGCTTGCAAAATCACGACTAGATAAACTAATTGGACCACCCAAACGACTTGCTCCACCTGATTTTGAAGATGATTGCGATCGAGACACCTTTCGCGGTGATAAGCTCCGCGCCCCTTGGGATGATTGCGAAGTCGTCCTATTCTCTAACTGTTGAGGAGAGGATTTTGCAGCCAGCCGATCCCTATTTCCCTGACGAGTTAAAGGTGCTGATGGTTTCGTTGTCGGTGCAACTGTCGTTTGTCGAGGTTTGAGTGCTGGTGGTTTCGTTGTCGGTGCAACGGCTGTTGGTTTTGGTTGTGGTTCTGGCGGTTTTGGTGTTGGTGCGTTCGCGAAGCGGGCGCTCTGCGCCATCGCCTCTGGCACTGCGCTTTGCGCAATCGCCTCCGGCACTGGGCTTTGCCGAATCGCACTTTGTAGTGGTTCTGGTGGTTTCGTTGTGGGTGGAAGTGTCGTTTGCCTTCTTTTGAGTGCTAGTGGTTTCGTTGTCGGTGCAACGGCTGTTGGTTTTGGTTGTGGTTCTGGCGGTTTTGGTGTTGGTGCGACGGCACTTTGTAGTGGTTCTGGTGGTTTAGTTGTAGGTGGAAGTGTCGTTTGCCTTCTTTTGAGTGCTAATGGTTTCGTTGTGGGTGCAACGGCGGTTGGTTCTGGTTGAGGTTCTGGTGGTGTGGTTGGTGTCGCTGCTCTTTGTCGCAGTTTGAATGCTAATG
>NZ_CAWUDP010000195.1:0-7925 GCF_963920835.1 Scytonema sp. PCC 10023 | reverse complement strand
AATACTATGACTCACTCCATTTAACTGCGAAATTGTGTTTTCTAGTAATGAGTCTACAACGATTCATTGTGTGGCGATGGTGCAAAGTACGAGGGGCATCGCCTGTACGTTTTCTGGAAACTATGTTTGATATCAGTAGAATAATTATACAAATTGTATTTGCATACCCAACTCCCTTGGTGATTTAACGAATTTGATGGAATTCCCGCAACCAATGCGGTGGGGATGGATAGTCGGGAAATTGCTCGGACATCCATAAAGGATGTACCTCACAATTTCCAAATTTATCCAGATCTTACTTTACTGCTAACTGCATATAGTAGTAAAATTAACAAAACAAGGAGGTGATATTGAGTGCTACACAAAGCTGTACAGGTTCGTTTATATCCATCAAAAGAACAACAGATACAACTAGCTCAGACGTTTGGTTGTGCGCGTTGGTGGTGGAATTATGCTTTGAATAAATCTATTGAAGTTTATACAGAAACAGGGAAAGGACTTGGACAAGTGGCACTCAATGCACTATTGCCAAAACTTAAAAAAGAAAAAGATACGGAATGGTTGGCTGATTGTTATAGCCAGGTTTTGCAGGCTACAACACTCAATCTGACCACAGCATACAAAAATTTTTTTGATAAACGTGCTGGGTTTCCCAAGTTCAAATCCAAACATGGTAAACAGTCAATTCAGTATCCTCAAAACGTCAAAATAGTAGAGGGCAATGTCAAACTTCCAGGTAATATCGGAGTAGTCAAAGCCAAAATACACAGACCGATTTCGGGGAAAATCAAAACTGTTAGCGTTAGCAAAACGCCATCGGGGAAATACTTTGCATCTATCCTAACTGAAGTAGAATGTGAAAATTCATCTACAACAGAAGGTAAGATTTATGGCGTTGATTTAGGGTTGAAACACTTTGCTGTTGTCACAGACGGTAAAAAGGTGTCCAAATATGATAATCCTAAGCATCTTGCCAAACACGAGAATAATCTCAAGCGCAAACAACAAAAGCTAGCACGTAAACAAAAGGGAAGTAATTCACGCTACAGATATAGAAAAGTTGTTGCCAAAGTGTACGAACGCCTTAGCAACTCGCGGCAAGATTTTCTACATAAACTTAGTTACAAGTTGGTCAGCGATAGCCAAGCTGTCATAGTAGAGAATCTTCATGTCAAAGGCATGGTTCGTAACCATAACTTGGCGAAAGCAATCTCTGATACTGGGTGGGGAACATTCACCAACTTCTTAGCCTACAAACTAGAACGCAAAGGTGCAAGGTTGGTTGAAATTGATAGGTGGTTCCCTAGTTCCAAGCTCTGTTCTAAGTGTTTTTACCAAGTCAAAGAGATGTCGTTAGACGTAAGGGACTGGACTTGTCCGAACTGTGGCACTCATCATGACAGAGATGGAAATGCAGCCATCAATATTAGAGTAGAGGGTATCAGAATGCTAAAGGCGGAAGGTTCAGCCGTCTCTGCTGTAGGAGGGGAGGTAAGACCAAAGATGGGGCGAAAGTCTCATCTGAGGCACTCCCCTATGAGTACAGAAGCCCCGTCCACCGGGAGCGGCGGGGTAGTTCACTAGCCATGTCCAATCCTAAGTAGCTGTAAATCTTTACATTTCCCAATTGTCTTGCCTAGTACCCCAACTTGTGATATTAACATTACACATTCTGGACATTAGACTGAAGATAGGACATGGTCGTGCCGCGTCCTTACAGTTAATGCCGCCAAACGCTAAATAGGAGAATACATGGAACCGATTATTGCCATAGTCTTAGTCCTTATAGGATATGCATTAGGGTCTGCAAAACTTATTAATCAGGGGAATGAAGCCTTAGTTGAACGCTTGGGACAGTATCATCGGAAACTCAGACCAGGACTAAACTTCATTGTTCCCTTGCTAGATCAAATTGTGATGGAGGACACAACACGCGAGCAGGTTTTAGACATCAAGCCGCAGAATGTGATCACCAGAGATAACATCTATCTAGAAATAGATGGTGTCGTCTACTGGCGCATCAGAAATATAGAGAAAAGCTTTTACGAAATTGACGATCTCCAACAGGGGTTAGCAACCTTAACTACAACCACGCTTCGAGAAATGATTGCTCAAAACACCTTGGAGGAAACCAACTCATCCAGAGTGGACATGAACAGAACCTTATTGGAAGAGTTGAATCGGATAACGGAACAGTGGGGAGTTGAAATTCTCCGGGTAGATATTCAGAGTATTACACCGCCTGAGAGCGTACGCAGGTCAATGGAAGAGCAGCGCGCAGCTGAAATTAATAGCCGCGCTGCAATTTTAGAAGCAGAAGGGCAGCGACAAGCGGCAATTAAGAAAGCAGAAGGTACGAAAACCTCAATGCAAATAATTTCTGACGCTTTGCGTACCAATCCCGAAAGTAAGGAAATTCTGCGGTATTTGGTGGCTCAAGATTACATCAATGCCAGTTATAGACTTGGTGAAAGCGAGAATGCCAAAGTTGTCTTTGTAGACCCAGGCAAAGCTGGTGGCATGATGGATTTGATTTCCGAGTCAGTATCAGAAGAAGCTGGCAAGAGTACTGAAAATGGTTCTGCCTAATTTGGCAAGACTGACGAAGATTCTCGGAAGATTGCATCAGCAACCAAGGATACATCGCGCATTTCTTTAACATCGTGAACTCGGAGGATATCAGCGCCATTAAAGATAGCAGCACAACACGCCGCCGCCGTTCCCCAGACTCGGGCTTTCGGGTCTGGTTGATTTAAAATACGACCAATAAAACTTTTACGTGATGCTCCTACTAAAATCGGGCAGTTGAGTTGACGCAATTCGGATAAGCGGCGAAAAATCTCTAAATTTTGCTCGTAGTTCTTAGCAAAGCCAATACCTGGATCAATAATTATTTTTCCTTGATCAATACCCGCAGCCACTGCTGCGGCAATTTGTTTTGCCAAAAAACTAGAAATTTCCTGTATCAAATTCTGATAATTTGTGAATTGTGCCATTGTCTGTGGGTTTCCCCGGATATGCATCAATATAATTGGCACATTCATTGTCGCCATAGTGGACAACATTTCTGGGTCAAACGTACCGCCGGAAATGTCATTAACTATATCCGCACCAAATTCCACAGCAGCCTTGGCAACTGCTGCCCTTGTTGTATCTACAGAAATCGGTACTGGTATTTCTTTTCGTAGAACCTGTACAACTGACAGGACTCGGTCAAGTTCTTCTGCAACAGTGATTTGCTGCGCCCCTGGTCGAGTTGATTGTCCACCAACATCGATAATATCAGCACCACCTGCTATCATTGCTTGCGCCTGTGCTAAAGCAGCAGTGGTTGTATTGAATTTGCCACCATCACTAAAACTGTCAGGCGTGACATTGAGAACGCCCATGAGATATGTTCGCTGTCCCCACTCAAAACAGCGTTCTCGAATTATCAAATTGGGTGTCATAAGATTTACGCTTTAAACTTGTTCCTGGGCTGTAGCCTGGGAACGCTTGACTAGAGGCTCCGCCTCCAGATTACCGGATGACTTGTGCTATATTTTACACCATTGAGAGCAGAAAGCCCACTGGCTTTTAGCCGTGAGAGGCGTCAAATGAGACAGAGTCTCACTGTATGCATTCCCTGGCTGAGCCAGGGAACGAGAAAAACGAGAAAATGGTTGCTGAAAATTTACTTGTAGTTAACAATTTTGGCGAAACCTACAGGTTCTAAACTCGCTCCTCCCACCAAGACGCCATCAATTTCTGGTTCAGCCATGATTTCGTCTATAAGATTTGGCTTGACCGAACCACCGTATTGAATTGGCACACCAGGATTGCTCAACTGGCTGCGAATTAAGCCGATAATCCGGTTAGCTTCCTTGCATTCGCAAGTGTCGCCGGTGCCGATCGCCCAAATTGGCTCGTAAGCAATCACCAAATTCTCCTGATCCACATCCACTAAGTCTTTTTCTAATTGGGTGATAATAACTGATTCTGTTTCTCCCGCATCTCGTTGTTGTTTAGTTTCACCTACACATAGAATTGGGGTAAGACCAAACCGTTGAGCAGCTTTGAGGCGCAGGTTGACGGTATAATCCGTTTCCCCAAAGTATTGCCGGCGTTCGCTATGACCGACAATAACATAGCGCACCCCAATTTCCGTGAGCATCAGTCCGGAAATTTCACCGGTATACGCTCCACTCTCTTCCCAATGGACATTTTGCGCCCCTAATTGTACACGGCTTCCATGCAAATTCTTGGACAAAACGTTTAAATCGGTGAAGGGGACGCATAATACCACTTCTCGGTCTTGGGGGGTTTCGTCCAAGGTGGGCAGAAATCCTTCTAAAAACTCCAGGGATTCTGCCTGGGTTTTGAACATTTTCCAGTTACCGGCAATAACTATTTTTCGCACAGGTGATTTCGTCAAGATCCTAACGCTACTAGATGCATTTTTCAGTTTAGGACTTTTTGTTAGCCATTAGTTAATTGTTAGTTGTCAAAAAGTTTCACTAACCACCTGCTCACTTACTCATGTCCCCGCGTCCCCAATCTGCTGCTAAAAATTACTAGGATGGTAACGGGGTTTATTAAAATTTATCACCTATAAGTAACTTAAAATTTAAAATCCAAAATTGATATGACTTCGACATTCCCCGATCCACATCGTAGCGATTTGCCCAACACTGGCGAAAATCCTCTCAATTGGGAGGAAGAACTCGATAGCGCGATTTTCACTTTTGAAGATATTCAGGCAGAACTCAATTATAAACAGGCACGAACGGCACTACAACATTTGGTAGCTCATCTTGACCTCACTCAAGAGGAAAAAAACGGACTTGAGACGGAAATCGCCGATTTGGAAACAATGCTCTCGAAGTTAGAGCGTATGGTGGTGCAGATAGCTGCCTTTGGTATGGTAGGACGGGGTAAATCATCCCTACTCAATGCTTTGGTGGGACAACCAGTGTTTGAAACGGGTCCGTTGCACGGTGTCACCCGCAATGCTCAAACAGCAAGTTGGAGTATTACTGAAGAAGCAATTGGGGAAACAGAACGTGCTTTACGAGTGACTTTATCGGGAACTGGTCAATCTCAAGTGGAATTGATAGACACCCCAGGGTTAGACGAGGTAGATGGTGAAACCCGCACCGCATTAGCTCAACAGGTGGCAAAACAAGCAGATCTAATTCTGTTTGTGATTTCTGGCGACATGACGAAAGTTGAACACGAAGCCCTTGCCCAGTTACGAGAAGCGGGTAAACCGATCTTGCTAGTGTTTAACAAAGTAGACCAGTATCCCGAAGCAGACCGGATGGCAATCTATGAAAAAATCCGGGATGAGAGGGTGCGGGAATTACTTTCACCCGATGAAATTGTCATGGCAGCAGCATCCCCGTTGGTGAGGACAATGGTTCATCGTCCTGACGGCACCAGAGGTGTGCAGGTGCGTACAGGAACTGCCCAAGTCGAAGAACTGAAGCTGAAAATTTTGGAAATTCTCCACCGCGAAGGTAAAGCTTTGGTTGCCCTCAACACCATGCTGTATGCTGACAACGTCAACGAACAATTGGTGCAGCGAAAACTGAATATTCGAGACACAAGTGCTAATCAGTTGATTTGGAAAGCGGTGATCACTAAGACAATGGCGATCGCTCTCAATCCTGTCACAGTTGTGGATATTCTCAGTGGTGCAGTCATAGATATCGTTCTTATCCTCGGTCTCTCCAAACTTTATGGCATTCCCATGACCGAAGCCGGAGCCGTAAAATTATTACAAACAATTGCCTTCAGTATGGGTGGTATCACTGCTAGCGAACTGTTGGCAAATTTGGGCTTGAGTTCTCTGAAAACATTACTCGGTCTATCTGCACCTGCTACTGGGGGCGCGTCTTTGGGTGCTTATGTGTCAGTAGCGCTGACTCAAGCTGGTGTGGCAGGCGTTTCTTGCTATGGTCTTGGGTATGTAACCAAAGCATATTTAGCCAATGGAGCAACATGGGGACCAGATGGTCCTAAAGCTGTCATTAGTAAAATTTTGGGAACGCTTGATGAAGGTTCAATTCTCAACCGCATCAAGGATGAATTGCGATTAAAGATAAAAGATAAAACGACAAAATAATTGCTTGAAGCATAAGATACTGCTTTCCTAATTTTCACCAATAGCTAATCTCTTGAATCAATACATAGCTATGCAACCCGATTTACAAGGCTTATATATTACACAAGATGACTTAAAACAAATAGTTGGTCTGAGCCCTAGAGATTTGAAAGCTTATGAAAAATTAAAATACCCACGTTTAGCACTTGTATCACTTTTAGGCGAGTATGTTCAGCAGATATTGTTTTTTGGCTGGGGATTAATTCCTATTGCTTACTTGATTAAGTGGAGATTGTTCAGAGAAAGTCAGAAAAATCTTCTTAAGGAAATTGATAATTATAATGCAGTGTTAAAAGCAATAGATATTAATGACCAGCTAGAAGCTGCCGGAAACCAAGGAGTGAGTTTAACTGAGCGAGAAAAAGTCATCGCCCTACTAAAAACCACAAGACGTAATTTAATTTGTGCGTTAAAAACAGAGCGTATTTTGAGAAAAAATAAGGAATTCATTGCTGGAAATACGGAAGTTTTGGAGAGCAATGTAAGTGCTATGCAAGCATTACAAGTCAGCCATGAGGCGAGAGAATATGCACAACGACTTGATGAAGCCTTAAAAATTGCACAAAATGTGCAACTAGAAATGAGAAAATTAGAAGAGGATTAAAAGCAATCCGAGGTGCTAGCAAGTGCCATTATTGTCTTTAGAGCTTAGCTACAATAATATCTAGAGTTTGTTTGTCATAAATTTTACTATAGATTACCACCTAAAATTAGGATACAACATATACGCAACTAGTCCAATGATAGGAGTATCAACCTGTGCAGCCGGACTTAATGAGCCTGGAAATTACGAAGGGAGAACTGAGACGCCTGATTGGGCTAAATCCAGATGATGTCTTGCGACCTTCTATTATGAAAAATCGCGAGAAGCGATTGAGTTTTTTTATGAATGAGATGATTGTAGCAGTCGCACTGACTCCAATCATTGTCGGGTTGATTTATGGGTTTATCATTCTGCCAACAATTGGTTCCTCAATTCTGCTAGGAATCATTTTACTTATAACCGTGCCACTTGCTGTCATAGTTGGGCGCTGGTTTTGGCGGCGTTTAACCTGTCCCAAAACACTAATAACACTGTTAGATGAAGTTGATCAATATCATGCTGTAATCAAAGCGATAGATATTCATGACGAACTTGCAACATCTGGAAACACCGAAACTAGTATAACTGATAGAGAAAAAGTTGTAGCTGCTCTGCAACTTATTAGAGAAGATTTAGTTCGCGCTTTGAAAACAGAACGAATTTTAAGAGATAATAAAAAGTTACTGACTAATAACCAAGAGTTACTTGTCAATAATTTAACAAAATTACAAAGTCTGCAACTTAGCCCTGTTTCAGGCGAGTATGCTCAACTGCTAAATCAATCATTGCAGATTGCTCTTGATGTGCAAGCACAAGTAAGAAAAATACAGTCGTCCCATTGACTTAAAAATGACCAACAAACCAAAAATAATTGTCTTAGATGATGACCCTACGGGGTCTCAAACTGTCCACAGTTGCTTGCTGCTTATGCATTGGGATGTGGACACCTTACGCTTGGGATTGCAGGATGATTCACCCATTTTCTTTGTGCTAACAAATACAAGAGCCTTGCCCCCAGAAAAAGCTGCATCTATTACTAGAGAAGTTTGCCAGAACCTGAAACAAGTGGTCTCTGGAGATGAGGGAGATGAGGAGGATGAGGGAGATGAGGAGGATGAGGGGGATGAGGGAGATGAGGGGGATGAGGGAGATGAGGGGGATGAGGGAGATGAGGGAGATGAGGGAGATGAGGGAGAT
>NZ_CAWUDP010000194.1:0-8055 GCF_963920835.1 Scytonema sp. PCC 10023 | reverse complement strand
CCTGCCCCATCTCGAACCAGTAATTCACGAGTGTTAATCGTCAAGTTACCCGCATTCCCCGTTGCCTCTGAGTCAGAAAACAAGCCACTGGAGGACAGACCATCGGCAGATTCGCCAATCAATTCCACAATCTGGGCAATGACAGTCAAATCGCCACCTTTGCCAGCATTTTGTGCGCCTGTAGAAACCCCTGCCCCATCTCGAACCAGTAATTCACGAGTGTTAATCGTCAAGTTACCCGCATTCCCCGTTGCCTCTGAGTTAGAAGACAAGAAAGACAGACTATCGGCAGATTCGCCAATCAATTCCACAGTCTGGGCGTTGACAGTCAAATCGCCACCTTTGCCAGCACCAGATGTGCTACTAGAAACCGTTGCCCCATCTCGAACCAGTAATTCACGAGTGTTTATCGTCAAGTTACCTGCACTGCCAGTTGCCTTTGGATAAACTTGAGCAGCCAAGCCACTGGATAGACCACTTGCTTCTACCGACTCAATAGCATTCACTACTAAATCTCCCCCCTGTTTTGCCCCCAGAGTACTTGTCTCTATATGTGAACCATTTGTGACGGTGACACGTCTGCCTTGCACTTGAATATCACCACCACCTTCCCCGCTTGCATCCACGGTTGCCTGTTGGGATAATTGAATATTCCCAAAATTTTGCACACCACCATAACCCAAGGCAAAACCTTTATTAGTCGGTGTGAGGCTAACTAAATTATTCTCGGCTACACTGCCTAATTCTATCCTTCCACCAGCAGTTTTCAGTGTTGCCCCTTCTAAATTAATATCTCCACCGATCAACGCTAAAGTTTTATCAGGTTGCACTCGTAATGCATCTTGTGTATCAATGATGGGAGAATCAAAATCTCTTGCTCCCTGACCATTACCTTGTACCTGAATCAAACCAGGATTCGCTCCAAATTGCAAACCAATAGGCACGCTAATAGTTAATAAAGGTGTAGGTTGAGGATTTTTAGCACTAAATTCAAACCCATCCGCAAATTTCATACTATTGGCAGATGTGGCAAAAAATGAGCCGCCAATATCTAACCGTGCATTCTGCCCAAAGATAATCCCGTTAGGATTCATCAAAAACAGATTCGCCGTACCGTTAGCACGAATTAACCCATCAATATTAGAAATAGAATTACCCGTTACCCGACTAATAATATTTTGAATATCTGCGGCATTTTTAAACAAAGCCGTGCTGTTAGTAGGAACAGAAAATTCCGAAAAACTGTGGAATAAATTGCTTCCGGCTTGCGTTCCACCCGAAATAATTCTGGTGTTACCCTCTAATTGCACATTGGAATTATTTGGCAGAGTCCCATCTGGCGTAATTTGGGCAACTGAGCTATTTGCATATAAGGCGATCGCACTGACAATCGCAATTCCTAAATGCCACCAGTACAAACGTATAGATACCCCAGACATTGCACTCTCCTATAAAAAAGGAAATTTAGCGAGTGAATCCTCAATTTACGAATATAAATATCAGCAAAATCAACTTCTGCACAAAAAACGATGATTTCTGGATATTTTTTCGCTAATTATATAAATCTTGGCTATATTATTTACACAAAGTAAATACTACCTTGTTTTATCAAGTTTTGGCAGATTTTGCACACTTGCTTCAACGAGTGTAGGAAATTCCTGGGCGTTGCTGAATTTAGGTATGAAACTTTCATATTGCAAAAATCAAAAAAATACAATCTTTGCGCCTTTGCGCGAAACAAAATTCATACTCGCCCAGCAGCAACGCCAATTCCCGACTGCGTTGAACAAACAACACAACAACACCGCTTGCAACAAAGCCAAAAACTCAGGGAATAAATGGTAAATATCCAGAGAATATCGCCCCAGAATGGATGCATATTTCACACCTTACTGAGATGCAGGACAAGAAGCAGGGGTTTGCCAAGAACTGTGAGGAGTGACACCAGGTGCTTGCGCCACGAGTTCTATGTTTCCATTGCTATCCACTACCCAACCAGTAGCTTCCACAATTGGAGTTGTCGCAGCAACTTTAGTACTATTTGAGACTGCTGTTGGTTGTGGCGAAATTGTTGTTTTAGCTGAGTTTGCGGGTTTTGGTCTTAATCTCACCCAAGCAGATAGAGTACTTGTATCTTGTAATGGTTCAGTGGGACTCATCGGTAGTCCGCCACGCCCTGTTGATACAAAAGAACTTTGGCTTTGGCGACTTCCAGGAGTG
Source organism: Scytonema sp. PCC 10023 (assembly GCF_963920835.1). Lineage (NCBI taxonomy): Bacteria > Bacillati > Cyanobacteriota > Cyanophyceae > Nostocales > Scytonemataceae > Scytonema > Scytonema sp. PCC 10023. Next base: position 5,835 of record NZ_CAWUDP010000194.1, on the reverse strand, counting down.
CAGGCGGTGGAAATTTGCCCAGAGACATCAACGAGATTAATTGGGAGTTCGATTAAGCCGCGAGTGGGATCTACTTCAGGTCTGTTAATTTGCACTGTACCACTGAACTCCGGACTTGCTCCTGTGGCAGTGATATCACTTGTAAGGGTAGGTGTAGGCTGATACTGTATACCAAAGATACCAGCAGCAGAGCGGATTTTTACCTGACCACCACGAGAGTCGCGAGAATTGGCACTGATATCGCTATTTTCCTTTGGCACAGCAATGATGAAGCCATTTTTAGCATCGATAGTTATGTTACCGCCAGAGATATTGCTTCCACTGGCGTTGGTGGTGATACTACTACCACCGCGCAGTAGCAATAGAGATGAATTGAGAAAGATATTGCCCCCACCGCCTGTCGTGTCAGCGCTTATTTTTGCGTCGTTGTTAAGACGGATAGAGTTAGCCTGTACTGTGAGGTCGCCTGCACTTCCCGCTCCAGTACTGCTGACAGTTAGTCCACTGGCTGCACCTTGATTACCTACTTTCAGTTTGCCATAGATATCCATGTTGCCATTGGCGAATTGAGCGAGTCGAGCCAAGTAAGTTGGATCGCTATCTCTTATTGTCACAGTGCCAGTGGTATTAAGAGTGATGCTACCTGCAGACCCACTACCAGTGGTGATAGCACTCACTTGCCCACCCGATATTGCCTCAAAAGTATTCGTATTGATTTTGATTGCTCCTCCTCTTCCACTTGCTGTAGTGCGAGCATCTACAACCGCACCGTTGGAAATCCCCAAGGTATTCGTATTCACTATTACATCACCGCCAAGTCCAGAGGAATTAGTACTGGTAAATATTCCACTGGAAACTCCATCTACAAAGCTTGGAGCAGTTGTAAACCTGGGTTTCATCAGTTGGAAGAAGTTAGTTGGGGTAATGATTGTGTTAGTCCCAGAGACACTGACTTTATCAGTTGTATTGATAAAGATATCACCTGCATTTCCTTGTCCTGAGGTGACTGCATTTAGTTGAGCGCCGTCGGTCAAAAAGAGCGATCGCGCTGTTAAATTAATCCCGCCAGCGTTACCAGTCCCCTTCGGTTGCACAGATGTGGAGATATCACTATCAGCCAGGGAAAGTGCACCTACTGCTTGTAGAGAAATCTTACCAGCATTTCCTTGTCCAGCAGTGGTAGTAGAAATCACAGATTGATACAAATCAACAGATCCTGCGTGAATCTCGATGTCTCCCGCACTGCCAGTTCCGTTGGAAAAAAGTTGGCTGGCAATAAAACTCTGGTTAAGAGACAGAGCATCCCCGACGTGAATTGATATTTTTCCCCCATTTCCTGTAGCTGTACCAGGACTATTATTATCGCCAACCCCAGCACCAATTTCCGATCCTCTCTTCAAAGACAGAGACCCACCAGCCTCAATACTAATATTGCCTCCTTCGCCTGTAGTGTTTCTGCCTCCTGGTCTGATGTAACTGACGATTGCAGGTATTCCACTTCCTACTTCTCCATCCATTAAAATCGAACCTGTAACTTTTATATTCACATTTCCTGCCTTTCCCTCTCCGTCAATCTCTACAGCAGTTTTCAAGGCAGATTCGTTAATCAAGTTCAGAGATGGCGCAGTGATAGTTATGTTGCCTCCGTTACCAAAGCCAGTGACATTGCTAAATACACTACCCTGATTAAAGGAAACAGTATCACGGGCTTTAATGGTAACATCCCCTGCATTTCCCTGTCCGGATGTGGTGCTTTCCAGTCTTGCGCCATTGGTAACTCTAACGGACCCAGTTGAAATGTTGATATTACCCGCATTACCTACCGCTCCCGCTAGTAAACTACTGATAACTGCACTGTTCTGCCCATCGATAGAAATCTCACGGGCATCGATATTGACGTTTCCAGCAATGCCTTTTCCACCAGGTTGTGTATCGGACGCTCCACGAACTAAGGTTTGTAGTTGAGCGCCGTTGGTTAAAAACAGTGACCCAGTTTTGATTGTGATGTTACCACCATTGCCTGTTGCATCCGGTTGTACGGTGCTGAATACTACACCACCATTAAAGTTGACAGTATCGCGGGCATTCATATTCACACTACCTGCATCTCCCTGTTTAAAGGTACTAGTAACGAGTTGTACAGGATTGATAAATATTGATTGCCCTTTAATGTTTATATCTCCCCCTCTGCTTGCTCCATCAGTATCATTTCTGATATTGCCGTTCAGCCGGACTTCTCCGTTCTCACTAATCAGGTTAATATCTCCACCCCGAACAAGTGGGTTAGACGATCTAATAATTGAGTTGATATCACCCGTCGTAATGTTGTTAAAGGCTTTAAGCAGAATTTCACCCGTATTGCCACTACGGGAATCACTGTATAAAGTTCCTCTAGTGGTGTCAATTGCTCCTTCGATACTGGTCAACTGAATCAGCGCACCTTTTCCTGACTCGGTACTAGCATCTAATTCAGCTGTTCTAATATCACCTTTGGCTGTGAAAACAATCGCTCCTCCATTGCCAGTTCCACCTGAATTATTACGAATTTGGGATGTGATAGTTCCCCCAGCCGTGTCAATGCCTCCTGCAATACTTGTGAGGGTGATGTCCCCGCCATTGCCAGTACCCCCTGCTTCTGAGGTTATATTGCGCGTGGTAATGTTGCCCAAGGCAGTCAAGGCGATCGCACCACTATTCCCACTCTTGGAATCAGAAAACAAATTTCCTCTAGTAGTGTCAATCGCACCATTGGTGCTAGTGAGTTGGATTGGTGAGCCATTTCCCTTCTCGGCACTGGAGTCTAACAAAGCGGTTCTAATATCACCTTTGGCTGTGAAAACAATCGTTCCCCCATTGCCAGTTCCACCTGAATTATTACGAATTTGGGATGTGATAGTTCCCAACGTAGTATCAATAGCTCCATTAGTGCTGATAAGAGTGATGTTCCCGCCATTACCAGCATCCTCTGTCTCAGAGTTAATGCCACGCGTGATAATATTACCAGATACTGCCTCAAGGCGAACTATTCCCCCAGCACCATTAAATGGCTGTAAGCGCAGATTTCCATCTAGCGTGATTCCCTCTGGCACAGTTCCACTCTTTAATGCAGGTACTGAACCAGAATTGACACCCCCATAAGCTAGAGTATTCTGCCCAGAACGCATAATTAACGCCGTACTCTGGCTTAAAGTTGCAGTATCCTGTCCAGCAGGTAAAGCGCTAGTATCCGGTGTAGTGATATTTATATCACCCTGAAAGCGAATATTACCCTTGCTTTCGACTAACAACGATGCCCCTGTATAGTTAGCTGCAACATCCACATCGCCATTACTGCTGATTATTGGGTCATATTTGCTGACAAAGTTTGCCAGTTCCCCTGATACACTCTTGAGCGAAAAACTCCCACCACTTGCAAAGCGAGCATCCCCGGAAATAATCCCATCACTGATTAAGCTTAAATTGCCCCCACTCACAAACGGTGTCTGCGTTGGGTGATTCAGCGCTAAAATATCAATTCCTTGATTTCCCTCAATTGTGAAATTACCACCTGCAGTAGCTAAAAACGGAGTCGTCACATTGTCCCGTACTTTCACAGTATCTTGTGCTTGCAGTGTTAAATCTCTTCCTGCTTTTAGCTGTCCCTGCAAATCAAGCTTGTCAGCTACTAGTGTCAAGTCTTGCTGGGGTGCTAAATTTCCGGTGTTGGTAATAGTCGCCCCTGGCTGACTTGCTCCATACTGCAACCCTGGTGTAATATTTACCGTTAGTAATGGCGGTGCTTGGGGATTAGTCGCACTGAAGGTACTGCCATCAGGAAACTTGAAACTGCTTGCCGTAGTTGCAGAAAACGAGCCGCCAATGTCTAACCGGGCATTTGGACCAAAAATAATACCATTGGGATTGAGCAGGAATAAGTTTGCTGTGCCGTTAGCGCGAATCAAGCCATCAATATTAGAAATTGACTTACCCGTTACTCGTGTCAGGATGTTCTGAATATTGAGTGCATTATTGAACAAAGCTGTCGAGCCACTGGGAACAGAAAACTCAGAGAAACTGTGGAACAAATTAGCGCCTCTTGTCGTTCCACCCTCAATAATCCTGGTATTACCCTCTAATCTGACGTTGGAATTATTTGGCAGAGTTCCATCTGGGGTGATTTGAGCGCGAGCGCTATTTGTATATAAGGCTATTACGCTCCCAATCACAATTCCTAGACTTTGCCACCAGTACAAACGTATAGATACCCCAGACATTGCACTCTCCTATTAAAAGGAAATTTAGCGAGTGAATCCTCAATTAAGTATAGGTGTCAGCACAATCAACTTATTCACAAAAAAGGATATCAACAAATTTTAAGCTATTGGCATGACTTGCAAAAAACGAATATACTATATTCAAACTAGGTATTTTTGTCAAGTAAAATGTGGTTGAAATTAGGTAAAAATATATTAAGCTAACCGTCATTGGATAAAATTTACTGCATCTGCATAAGAATCATTATCAGTCTTGGTTGGTGTCCAAAGCAAGAAACTCGGAATTTCTTAAACAAGAGCGCTTGCTCTATGATTTTGTGTCATCAACAACACAGCAACCCAGAGTGTGTCAAAACTTTATTCAAGTACAGGAGCATTTTTTGGATGCTCTCCTGCATAGTAAACAACCACTTTCTGCTGTTGGGCATCAGGGACATAAAACACCCTATCTCCTTTTGTGACCTCATATTCCCATGCACCCTTATAGCGTTTACCTTTTAACGGAAAAACCCGTCCAGGTTTCCTAGTCATAGGCGCGGTACATAAATCCTCATAGCAGCGACGAGCGTTTTCGGGCGCACGCAACAGTAATAATTCCTAGTCCCGGTTAACCCGTCGATTTTTTGCTACCACTAGCCACTGCGGTGCGGGTGCAGCAATTTGAGCGCCTTTAGACGATTGTGCGGCTGGGTTTTCAAGAGCTTCTTCAATAGTAGATATATCTGTTGGCGGTTTGGAGAGTGGTTCTTCTGGCGGGACTACACTTTCAGAAGAAGCAGTAGCTGTTACATATATTTGCGTCATCTGGCTCATGCAATCACACTTTCAGTAGTCGGTGGAGTCAATAGCACTTCGTCATCCGAGTCACTGAAAGCTTTCTCCAGTTCTGGACTATTAATTGCCATAGCACTTTCATGCCACTCATGTATCACGACATCGAGCATATCCCAATCATCAGTGTCATAACCAACACTACATGCATGAGTTACCTCTGCGACCAGTTCATTTAACTCCGAGGTGTCAAACGCCTTCATCCATCCATATTCGTGGTTGTCACCAATCTCTTTTCCTTGGCTCAATTGGTAAGCAACGCCCGTCACCTCAACCACAACTCTGGTCATAGCCGCTGCTTTAATGTGTCCCGCCATCTCTTCTCGCCGCAGCAATGCAAAGGCTTGGTCGTTGCGAGTGATTGTTACTGGACGCAAAGCAGCTATGTCCAAAACGCGCCCAGGCTGGCGATTTAACTCAGTCGCACTAATCAACTCATCACTGTAAATACTATTTCTACTGCTGCTGAGCATAGTTTGAGCGCCTCCTTAAAATTGCAAATGCTGCGTTGAAAGCTCAAGACTTATACGTAATATTATACGTAATTTTCCCCGCGAATCTTGACTCAGCCTTGCTTTGCGCTTATCCGGAGTCCTCCCGGCGGCGCAAGATAGTGAATAAATTAATATCACTGCTACCAATTAAAAATCAGAAGGTAAAGCCAAAAACTTCTGATTCCCAGCCGTGAATAAACCAATCTCACTGCTACCAATTAAGAATCAGAAGGCAAAGCTAAAAACCTCTGATTCCC
>NZ_CAWUDP010000193.1:0-8166 GCF_963920835.1 Scytonema sp. PCC 10023 | reverse complement strand
GAGAATTTAGAAATTGCGATCTCATGCTACACACAGGCGTTGCAAGTCCGCACGCGCGATGCTTTGCCCCAAAACCATGCTGAAACTGCGTTTAATTTGGGTTTAACTTACATAGATGCTAAGCAGTATGCCGATGCTTACAACATCTTGAAATCTGCCATCGACACTGTAGAATTTCTGCGGGGTGAAATTGTCTCTGGCGATGAAGTCAAACGAAAGCTTGCAGAGGAATGGAATGAGCTTTATCGCCGCATGGTGGAAGTCTGTCTGGAATTAGAATACTACGACCAGGCAGTGGAATACATCGAGCGCAGCAAAACGCGTAACTTGGTGGAACTGCTAGCAAGTCAAAGCCGACAAATCCCCCTTGAAAACCAGGGCAAAGTTCCCCCTTTTGTAAGCGGGGTGAGGGGGAATCAACTGCAAGAAATCAACCAAAAAATTGCTGAAGAAAAGCGTCGTCTCGAAGCCGCAGAAAACCCAGATACAACATACCTCAACCAATTACGTCAACAGCGAGAAGAGTTGATCGGGCAAGTCATCCCCTTAGAACACATCCGCTTTGCTGAAATTCAAGGGCTTGTGGATGACTGCACTGCAATTGTGCAATGGTATATCTTTGATAATTGCTTCCGCGCTTTTATCATCACTCGCGACAACCAACACCCGAGAATTTGGCAATCGTCCCCGCAAGATGTCAAAGATTTGAAGAAATGGTCAGATGAGTATCTGGAAACTTACGCTACCGATAAACTACGCTGGCGATATCAACTGGCTGCCAAACTGAGAGAATTAGCTGAGATTCTGCACATCAACGATATTCTCGACCTCATACCATCTTCCTGCCAAGCCTTAATTCTCGTACCCCATCGCTACCTGCATTTATTACCGCTGCATGCTTTGCCTATTGGGGCGCGAAACCTAACCCCCCAGCCCCCTTCCCTAAAAGGGAAGGGGGAGAATTCAAAGCTTCTCTCCTTGCAGGAGAGAGGTTTGGAGAGAGGTTCCACCGATCCAGTGAAAAGTAACATTGGCGAAGAGGGGAATTGTCTTTTGGATAAATTTCCTGGTGGGGTGAGATATGCGCCGAGTTGTCAGTTGTTAAAATTTGCCAAATCTCGGAACCCCACCCCTAACCCCTCCCCGCAAGCGAGGAGGGGGACGCGCACTGGCGCGGAGGAATCACGTTCTCTATTCGCCATTCAAGATCCCAACGAGAACCTGCTTTATACCAATATTGAAGTACAAACGATTGAGCGTAACTTCCAGCCAACGACTGTTATAGAAAAAGGCGACGCTACCAAACAAGCTTTATTCCAAGCACCAGCTTTTGAGAGTTTATGTCAAGCTCAAGTTCTTCACTTTTCTTGTCACGGCTATTTTGATATTGACTCCCCTGTCGATTCAGCTATTGCTTTAGCAGATTGCATTTCTCCCATACCTGCCGATGCTGACTCCAGCAAACGCTATCGAAAGTTAGCAAATGGTGATGTCATTGACTTAGAAAAATGCCTCACCTTACCTGACATCTTTAATCTCAATTTACCAGAATGTCGCCTCGTCACTCTCTCGGCTTGTGAAACTGGACTTTCCGATCCTTTCAGCACCAGCGATGAGTATATCGGTTTACCGAGTGGCTTTCTCAAGGCAGGCAGTTCTAGTATAGTCAGCAGTTTGTGGTCGGTGGATGATTTGGCGACTACCTTATTAATGATTCGATTTTACGACAATCAGCACTCTTTGCCAATTGCCCAAGCACTTTGTGAGGCGCAGTGCTGGTTACGCAACTCTACCCAAGCCAAACTCATAGAATGGACTCAAAGTCACCCGAATATAGATGAAGAACATAAGCAAACAATTCAGCAGGATTTACAAAGGTGGTATGTTCCTGAGTATAAACCCTTTGGCGAACCTGAGGCTTGGGCTGGTTTCTGTGCTATTGGGCAATAAAGTTCGTACTAAGGACTTTAGTCCTTGCTTTTGTAAAAGAGGACGCGCATTCCTCACTACGAAGAACAAAATCTCAAATCCTAGTGGAGGTATAACCTATGGAAGCTAATGAAGCTAGCATCATCATTGAGGCTTTTTTGCAAGTCGTAAAGGAGCAAGGATTTGTCTTTGATGAAAAAAGCCGCGAAGATTTGTTGACAATTAAGCAAACCTTGGCAGAATTAGAAAATCAACCACTTTCCGCTGCTGCTGATGCAATTACCGCTTGGTGTAGAGAACATCCAGACGTTGCAAATGCTGCCCGATTTGCTACTAGAGAAATTACTATCAAAAAACGTAATCCAGCAAACCAAGAAGGAACTTTAATCAATCAGTTCCCAAATTACGAGAAAATTATTGATGAGCGGCAGAAAAATCCACAGCCAGAACCTCATAAAAAATAAAGAAGATTGCAAAAGCCAAATTTATAAAAATGAAACCACAGATTAACACCTGACTTTTCACCTCTCCCTAACCCTCTCCTTTTAGGAGAGGGAAGCGGAAAAAGTTTTTTTATTGGAAGGGGGGAGATTCAAAGCCTCTCCCCTTGCAGGGGAGAGGTTTGGAGAGAGGTTTTCCACATAAGAGTGAAAAGTAAGATTAACACAGATACACATGGATAAATTATCTGTGTTAATCTGTGTCCATCTGTGGTTCTAAATATTAATTAATCATACTTTTGTAAAAATTCCTAATGAGTCCTAAAGTTTATGCTCCCAATGTCCATTTATTTGCCTTTGTTCTGCAAAAAAGCGCTGATGGTGATGATGGAGAAGAAAAAGAGAAACATTGGCTCTGGCAAACCTGCGATGAAATCATCAGCCAAATACTGCATAAAAATTTAAACTTGATGCAATGGCTGGATTTAGAAAAAGAGCCAAATAATCCTACTGTTTCTTTAATCAAAGCGGAGAAACAAACAGAAGTTAAGCCTATTGAAGGTGAGGTGACTTTAAATGGTCGGTCAATTATTATTGACGGGTTTGCTTATCCTTTAAGACTTTACGATAGTTACGGGTTGTGGCTCAATCTATATCGTCCACAAACAGAAAATAGTCAAAGAACTGAGGATGTCGATATTCAGCTTTTAAGTCGGTTGAACCCAAATAATTGTTTCCTGTTAAATGGAAGCAAAAAGTTTCTTGGTGAAACCCTAATCATTACCGCTTGGTTGTCATCAGAACAAGACCCTCAAAATCAGAAAGCTTTGAAGGAACTTGCTGATGAATGTCTCAAAGCTTTCTTTCCTCAAGACTATACCATACCCCCATTTGCTCGTTACGCTACCTTATTTGGTAGCCCTATTTTTGAATACGGGCTTTTTAACCAATTAACCAATTACCGTCATATTTTAGTTTGGTTCTTCAGCCATCCAGAAGCCGAAGAAAAGTTTAATTTTTATCAGGAACAATTCTTAGATTTATTTTTCTTTCGTGCTAAAGTTGTGAAAGCTTTTCAAACAAGCCGGGAAGTCTATCAGGATACAAATAAAGAATATAGCAAAATAGAAAAAGAAATTAAGACTTTAGAACAATTTGGGGACGATAAGTTATTAACAGAAGAACAATTAGAGCAATTAAGCCAGAAATTAAAGACACTTCCCAAAATGGGATTAGATTATGCTAATCTGCTGCGATATCTGGAAGCATACCAAAATACAATCGCCATCAATGCTGGAAACTATGCTGATAGATTGCAACAAATTCGTGGTATGATGAAAAATGAAGATATTATCTTATTAGAAATATTTAGCTTAGAAAACTGCTCTTATTTTCAGGAACAAATTAGAGCAGAGTTGGGATATTTTCATCATGGTTCTAGCTTGCTAGATAAAGCGATCGCCTCAATCCGAGGACGTGTGGCGATAGACAGGGCGAAAAGCGATCGCCTTGCAGAGGAAAAGAAAGAAATAGGCGATTGCCCAAGGGGCAGTGCCGGAGGCAATCGCAACTTGCAAATCACTATTCTTGCGGTAGGTAGTGCGATTGGTTCTGGCGGGATTTTGGCATCGAGTTACGCCTTAATCACAAAAGAAGAACCTCTGTTACCTCCCTTTTCCACTCCTATTCCTCATCGCTTCACCTTATCGCTTGGTTACAGTCTCCTTTTTGGAGTTGTTGTAGGAATGTTGATTTGGGGAGGAGATAAAATTTGGCAGCGTTACAAAAATCGCCAGCGTCAACCATAAACACAACCTGACTTTTCACGTTATCTGGAAAAATCCACAAAAAACCTAACCCCCTAGCCCCCTTCCCTAGTAGGGAAGGGGGAAAATCAAAGCCTCTCTCCTTGTAGGAGAGAGGAATGGAAGCGAGGTTCTCCACATCCCGTGAAAAGTAAGAAACACAACAAGATATCCCGACTTCTTTAAGAAGTCGGGAATCTGAAGAATCTGGCGCGATTTATGCGCTTCTCGCAGGCATCACACAAATGTGCGGAGGATTGCTATATCTTTTTTTTGAACGCACCACCAACTAAATCTGACGATTATAGTTGGGGATTCTTACGCTAAGAACTTGTCTTAACGTCCCCAGGTACACTGGCGTCCACAGCGAGTCGTGGGACTTTTGCCCACGGAAACCCCAGAGAAAAAATCAATCTGATAAGAGAATGATTGCTGAAATTGGTCGTGCCTCCACGAAATCTCGTTTTGCCGTACCTATTTTATACTACCACGAGGACTGCGTCTGGCTTACCCCACCGTGCATCAGATTATGGGTGGGGACTGCGCTCGACAATTTCTGTTCAAAATCCAAAATTCTCATTTTTTTTATTTTGAATTGTTTCTGTCATAACCTAGCAGCAGCGATCGCAGCACCTATTAATCCCACTTGTTGATTAAGGATAATATGCACGGGGATGTCTTCTAGGAGGGAACGCATTCTACCTTTTTGCGTGAAATTAAGTAGGAATCTATCTTGTTGAATTAAGGGTAGTATTTTAGGTGCAATTCCTCCAGCAACGTATAAACCACCGTAAGGTAGAAGTTTCAGCGCCAGATTACCTGCTTCTGCGGCGTATGCTTCTACAAATAATTGCATCGTTTGTTCTGAAAGGCGATCGCTTTTCTCTAATGCTGCTTTACCAATCACAGCACCGGGATCGACGCTTTTTTCTTGGCGTCCCGCTTCTTGTTCCCAGGTTCTAACAACTTGGGCAATTTCTGGTGATTCAGTACCTATTTTCCTGTCACGTAGAAATTGGTAAATTGCGACAACTCCCATACCAGAAACCACACGTTCCACAGAAACCCGTTGAATATCATGCTTATCCAGCAGGTATTTTAAAAGTTGAAACTCTAACTCAGTACGGGGAGCAAAATCAGCGTGTCCACCTTCAGAAGGAAAGATATGATAGCTGTTTCCTTGCTTGATTAAAAATCCTTGCCCCAAGCCAGTACCAGCACCAATAATGGCAATCGGGGCTTCTAGGTTGGGTTTACCAGGTTGTAAAGTCAGGAAATCTTGTTTGTCTAAACCCAAAACGCCATACCCAACGGCGGCAAAATCGTTGATCAAAGAAACTTGGGCGATGCCCAAATCTTGTTGTAAACGTTCGATGTCGAGAAACCAAGCTAAATTAGTCAGCTTAGCGGTATTTTTTACTATAGGTCCTGCAATGGCAAAACAGGCTTTTTGTGGTGTTGGTGTATTAGCTTTGAGCAAAAATTGCTGGACTATCGGCACTAAATCAGGAAAATCCCCACTACGGTACCGTTCCTCATAAATAGTACGTGATAGATGCTTATCTGACGCCTCAACCAGACGCAAAATGGTTTTCGTGCCGCCGATGTCTCCTGCCAATAATAGTGTCATATGAGTTCTTCTTAATTAAACCGAATGACTTCTTCAACTTGGGTTAAATGGGAGGTATCTCCCTTGAGTTCTAACAACCACTCTGGGTGTTGACGCACAACTTTCACCAGAGAACACAACGAAGCTTTCACTTCGGTTCTGGCAATTTCACCTACTAAGCCTATTGTCGCCCCCAATACAGATGCACCGTGTCCCACTAAAAGAATATCCTCTGGAGAGAATTCTGTAGTTAAGCATCTAGCAGTTTGCCCGGAACGTTCCAGCATTTGTTCTCTTGTTTCCGGGTATTTTGCAGCAATGCACGAAGTGTAGCCGATGTCAATTCTGGGGAATAATTCTGCTAATGCTGGAGTTGAGAGTCGCTGTGGTTCTTCTGTCATCCAAGCTGGATTCAGCCATTCGCTTAAGCCTGTTTCCAGTTTGATTGGCAAATCGAGAACTTCTGCAACTGCGATCGCTGTTTGTACAGTTCGTAGGAAGGGGGAAGCAAAAATGTGGGCAATGTTTTCTCCCTTAAGGCGGTTGGCTAACTGCTGCGCTTGCACCATACCATCTTCAGACAGCGGTGGATCGTAGCGTCGTTCTGCTGTGAGAAACCAATCAGGGTTTACGAAATCGAGGCGGTTGGCGTGTCTTGCAATCCAGACTATTTGACTCATGCGATGATTTGATACATTTCCCGCAGGCTAAAGTTTAGGGCTACATAAACTAAGCCCGTTTCGCGGGCTGTATATTAAATAATATGACAAGTTGTGTAACTATACGTGTAGAGACGTGCCATAGGTATAGGTGTAGAGACGCGCCAGGTTGCGTCTCTACATTGATGTGTTGATAACGGTTTTGGTTTTATCTAAACCGTATTGTCCTATAAACTGGGCGGGCAAGATGCCCACCCCACAATATTGGATAATTTATTTGTTGGAAATGCTCTAGATGATCTGAAATTTGCTCAATGGAATATTGATCAGCGATCGCCAAGTCATTGACCTTCTTCAGATCCCCGACTTCTTAAAGAAGTCGGGGATCTTGTTTGTTCACAAATCATTTACGACTGGTACATCATTTTCTTTATTAAATAGTTAATTTTAATAATTTTTTGTCATTTTACAAATCAATAGTTTGTGACAGCGATCGCCTGTAAAAGCCCTGCACTCCGCGCGATTGACAATGCCTGTGCCCCGAATCGCGATCGCTCCTACAAGCGACTCATATCATACCAAGTTGCGTTCAAGAACCTCACCCCCTCCCCCTCTCCTTGCTAAGGAGAGGGGTGCCCGTCAGGGCGGGGTGAGGTAACACGTATGAATGCAACGCGCGTATCAACAATGAGGTTCTGATACTCGGCAACGAGTTCTTAACACTCAACAATGAGGTTCTGATACTCGGCAATGAGTTTTCAATACTCAACGCCGAGGTTTTGATACTCGACAACGAAGCTTTAACACTGAACGACGAGGTTCCGAGACTCAACGTCGAGTATCTAACACTTGCCGCCGACGTTCCAACACTCAATGGTGAGATTCCAAGACTCGCTGACGAGTGTCTAACACTCGACGCCGAGAATCCAACACTCAACGCCGAGTCATTTAATCCCATCGCACAAACTTCTATCACTCTGACTCACATTCGGGTTCGTCTGCAAATAATCACGCACCCAATTGCAGCCGCGCACCAGTAAATCGTCGAGATTCAAATTCCACAAAATCACCGTGTTGTCCCTACTGGCGGAAGCAAGTGTCTTGCCGTCCGGGCTAAAACTCACGCCCCACACGGCATCGCTATGACCGTTGAGGGTTTTGAGCAACTGCCCTTGCAAATTCCACAAGCGTACCGTCTTGTCCAAACTCGCAGAAGCAATCATCTTGCCGTCCGGGCTGAAACTCACGCCCCACACGGCATCGCTATGACCATTCAAGGTTTTAAGCAATTGCCCTTGCTCGTCCCACAAGCGTACCGTCTTGTCCCTACTGGCGGAAGCAATCGTCTTGCCGTCCGGGCTGAAACTGATGCCAATAACCTCGGCGCTATGACCGTTGAGGGTTTTGAGCAACTGCCCTTGCTCGTTCCACAAGCGTACCGTCTTGTCCCTACTGGCGGAAGCAATCGTCTTGCCGTTGGGACTGAAACTCACGCCCCACACGGCATCGCTATGACCATTCAAAGTTTTAAGCAATTGCCCTTGCTCGTTCCACAAGCGTACCGTCTTGTCATAACTGGCGGAAGCAATCGTCTTGCCGTCGGGACTGAAACTCACGCCAATGACCGCATCGTTATGACTGTTCAAGGTTTTGAGCAACTGCCCTTGCTCGTCCCACAAGCGTACCGTCTTGTCCCTACTGGCGGAAGCAATCGTCTTGCCGTC
>NZ_CAWUDP010000192.1:0-8215 GCF_963920835.1 Scytonema sp. PCC 10023 | reverse complement strand
CATACCTTCGGTTGGTTCAACCACTGTGGTCTATTTACCTGAAAATTGCTGTAAGTTTACGTAGACAATGATTAGCGATCGCCCTTCAGAGAAAACTTTTTGGTTTACTGATATTCTTTGCGTAAAAAATAAATTCTTCCCCGAAAGCCAATAGAACCTCCTCTACCAATCTGATCCCCTAGTCTCTCCTTAAGCGTCAAACTCCTTTCGTTGTACTCCCACGCCTACTTTAAATTTCCTTGGTAATAGTAAATATCAGCTAAAGCTTGTAAGGCATTGGCTTGTCCCTGTTCTTCGCCTATCTTCTCGGCAATTCTCAAGCTCTGTTGGTAACATCCTTCCGCATCGGTTAAATTTCCATTAACCCTGTAATAACCTCCCAAACCTTGTAAACTATGTACCTGCAACCAGTGAGCAGATTGATTGTCTATCGTATTAGCAATCGCCAAACTCTGGTCGTAGTAATTTTTCGCTTTCTCTTTCTCCCTCTGACCCAAGGCATCGTAACTTCTTCCTAGACAAAATAGAGCTTGAGCCTCTAAAAGGCGATTGTTTAAATTTCTGGCAATGGTCAAAAGTTTATTGTTGCACTCTATCGCCTTGGCATAATTGCTCGTGTAATTGTAGGAATCTTGCAAATGATACAGAGCATCCACCTCTTTTTCGAGGTCGCCTGTTTCTTGGAAGATGACTTTAGCTCGCTCGTAGCACTTTATTGCCTCAGGAAAATTCCTCGACTGTCCCGGAGCCCAATAATGAGCTTTTCCTATACAGGTTAGAGCAACTGCCTCTCCGTGACGATAGCCTATCTCAAGAGCGATTCCCGAACTCCTTGTGCAGATATCTATAGCTGTGCCTAAGCCCCAGTCATAGGGATGATTATAAGAGCTTCCTAAAGCATTGAGAATATCTACAAGTAATTCCTTGCCAGCTTTGCCATCTATCTGTTCAGCGATCGCCTTCCCCCGCTCGTAATTATTTCTTGCACTGTCTAAATCCTTTAAAGCTTGATAATCAATTCCTAGATGGAACAGAGTTTCAGCCTCCAAAAAGCGATTTTCAAAGCTTTGCGCGATCGCCAAAAGCCGCTTGCTTGACTCTATCGCCTTGGCATAGTCATCTGTATAACGGTAAAACAAACGTATATAGTACAGAAGCATCATTTCTATTTCCTGATAGCTTCTTTCCTGGCAGATGGTTAAAAGCTGCTCGTAGTACTCTACTGCCTTGGTAAACTCCTGACTTTCAAAGTTAGCATTTCTCAGAGTAATTAACAGATTAACAACAATGTTTATTAAGCGCTCAAAGGTCTGTATGTCGTTTCTTGTTGCCAGATTTATTGCATAATCTAGCATTGTTTGTACTAACCCAGCATCTATCAAGTTTTGGTTAGCTCTCAAAATTGCTAGTTTTTCACCGCTAGGACGGCTTAGTAGTAATTCAATCAGATTCAGATAAGCTTGACGACGATTTTCATTCATAAAGTATACCTATAACAGTCACCAATAGTAAGCACTACACTAGTCGGAAAAATTATTCAAAACTGGGGGAGTGTTAGGGTAGCGATCGCAAAGTGCCAAGCCCAGTAACTTAAAAACTTTACCAAAACTAGCTTTAATTCTTCACCACGCCCATAGTATTAAGTCCCCCAGCTAAGGAAAGTTCCGACTTTACTGAAGAAAGGGAAGAATAATTTACATAGTTGCTACTTGTGCAATTAGTTCATCTAATTCACTGTCAATTGCATCTAAATTTTTGCGAATAGATGCCAACTCATGCAGTTTCTGTTCGACATTCTCCTGCCCTTTTTGCTTTTCTTCCAAAATAGAATCTACCTGATCTCGAATATTTTGAATTTCCTGACCAAGTTCTTGGTCAATAGCATCCTTAATCTTGCCTATGTGCTGGACAACAGAATTGCTGAGTTCATCGGCTCTTTGGTAACTGTCTGTACGAATTTGGTTGATAAACTTCTCAGTAACTGCTGTCTTAATTTTGTCATTAGTTGACTGAACTTTCCAAGCACCTTGGACGATACCGCCAATAACCGCAGCTGGAATCAGAATAAACGGATTGAGACCAACAAAGGCATAAGTTACACCGAGTAAAACGGTTTGTGCAATTAAACCTTTCACCATTTCTTGAAAACCAAAAGCTGCTCCAAGCGCGCCGGAAACAGGATCTGCAAATAAAAGACCTCCAGCTGTAGCAAAAATACGCTCAAGTAAAGACACTTTTGCTTCTTGATATGTGATTGCACCTTGGGAATCAGAAGTGCCAGCAATTAAATCAACGCGTAAATCTTCTACATTCCTCACAAATGCTTCTGCTCTTTGCTCTAATTCAAGCATAAGGCTTTGTAATCGGTCACTTAAAAATGGTTGTAGTTCTGAAGATTGCCATGTAGCAAATTCTGTCTGTATCTTGTTAGCAAGATAGTTTTTAACTTCTTCAACTACTTTTTCTATCTGTGTAGTCACCCATTCTAACTTCAAAAATTTTACTGGATCTTGAATTTCGTATTCTGCCATCCATTCTGTGATTTTTTTCTCAGCTAGTTCTTGATAGAATTGCTGTGTTTTTTGATGTACAGATGGCTTCGTATCAGTAAGAAAGTTAGATACACGGGTCACTATTTGCTGACGTTCTAATTCTAGTAACCTCAATGGTTCTTGAGCAGCTTCATATCGTTGTTCTATAGTTTTTAAATCAGTTCGTAGTAGTGTTTCTCGCTCAGGAATTATTCGCCTTGCCTCATGAATTGCACCTTTGACTTCTTTAGCTGGTTGGAGAATTTTGAGTCGTCCTTTTTGGTTAGTGAGGAAATTTGCTAATTCTTTTTCTAGTTCAGGTACACCAGATTGATTCAATCGCTGCTCATCTGGTTCTAGCCGACCTTCTAAAGCACCAAGAGCATCAATAAAAAAGATACTTTCTTTACTACGTTTTGTACGAGAAGCTAGTTTGGAGAAAGCATGTTCTTTAATACTTTCTCTTTCTTTAGCTCTAATTTGGTTAATTCGATTGCAAATGAAGAAAATATCTTCATGTCCCATGCTAATCAAATTATTATCTATGAAAATCAGTTCAGTTTGAGAACAGAGAACTTCACAAGAGAGAACAAACAGAATAGCATCCACAGTGGATAAGTAATCCATTGTGACTTTCTGGCGAATTTCATGCTCATTCAGTCCAGGAGAATCAATAATCTCCACCCCGTCTTTACAAATCTCTAAAGGCCAGAATAGCTCTAACTTTTCGTAAGGGTTTTCTTTGATTTCACCTACATTATCTTTAATTACGACATACTCTTCTATTTGATCAATAGGAATTTCCTTGGCTGGCTTTGCTCCATTATCTGTAGAGTTAGTGTAATGCAGTAAAGCACGTTTGGGATCTCCCCATTTAACCTCATTAATAATAGCGGTACAAGGCTTTGCATAAGCAGGTAAAACTTCAGCGCCTAGCATGGCATTAATAAAAGTGCTTTTATCGCGCTTGAATTCTCCTAAAACTAGTACTTTAAAGCTGTCTGCCTGAACACGAGTTTCCAATTTATGCAGTGTTTCTTCCCAACCTTTCATATCCAAGGCATCTAATATATCTAGCTGGCGCTGAATCAGAGCAACTAAAGCTTTCCGTCGTTTTTGGAACAAATCAAACTGTGCGTGGGTGGTAGTCTGAATCATATTAATCTCCAACAATTTCAGAATTTAAAACAGGTGGAAACAGGAATTAATGGTTGGACGTTTCTACTGCTGCGAGGATTTCTTGTTTCAAAGCAGAGGCTTTGTCAAGCATTTGTTGCCAAGGTTGTTCATCTGAGTCTGGATGACTTACTTCAATCGCAGCCGTTTTGGCAGATTGCCAGGTAACTTGTTGGCGTTGGATATCTTCTGCTATTTGCTGGTATATCTTGCGTAGTCGCTCAAAGATGCGATCGCAGTATTCGTTAAAGGCTTTGTCTACAGAAAGTTCCAATTTCTTCTGCACTTGTTGGCGCTGTTCTTCTAATTTGTCAGTGAGGAATTGTTCGCTGAGAATGGCTGCACCCAGACTGACAGCGATCGCCACAGAACCTATATCAATCAACTGAGTCAATATATCAATGAGTTGTCTAGCTACTTGCTGGCTGCGCCATGCTTTGTGATTACCACCTTTCACCATTGCGGTAATTTGCGATCGCACTGCCTCTATTGCTTTGGTTTCGGAAGTATTTTCATCAACTGGATAAGATGGCAAAACTGGTATATCTGCAGAAATCCTCGCAGTAGTGCATTGATAAAAGTACTCTTACCACTAGAAAATTCCCCAATAACTGCTAAGTAGAGATTGGGATCACCACGTCGCTTTTGAATTTGGTTAATTTGAGAATCAATTTCGCTTTTTAACGCAGTAGAAATCTCTTCTCGCTCGATTATGTTTGCAGCAAACTGCAAGTGGTCTTCAACATCCGTCAAAGCATCCAGTTCATCTATAGTTTCTTGGGTTTTTGTATTTGTCACAGTCCTTGAGCTCCTTTCTCAGGCTGTTTTTTCTGACGCAATTATTATTTAAGTTTTCTGATAAGCAGAAGAGTTTTGCTGGTTTCCTATATTCAATTTAGAGCGATCGCCATTAGTTATCGATACAGTAAAGTTCCGGTGAAGTTCTGGAAAAATTCTCTATATGGTAGAGTTTGCATAGAAATTTATATAGCAATCCTAAATGAGTTACGAACAAAAAGATCCCCGACTTCTTAAAGAAGTCGGGGATCTGATCCTCTCGGTGTTTGCAAATCAAATAGGATTGCTATATAGAAATTTACGCGATGTGCAATTTCATATTCCGTTATGAGAATGCTAGTCTCAAATCTATATAGCGGTTTGCAATTGGATAAGGTACACAAACAAATCAACTAGAAATACCCATTAAGCTTCTTTTATGAAAACAACTTTAACGTTACTATTTTCTACCTTCTCGCCTTCGTAATTACCTTGAATTTGATTTGCTTTAACTACTTTCTCAATCTCTACAACATTGAATGTACTATCTTTGAGTTCGTTAACTCGTGCTTCACCTTTAATACGTAGCTCATCAGCTGTCTTTGATTCTCTTTGCGTTAGATCAGGGAAAATTATTCCATCAGGAGAACGCATATATAGAACAGGTATACCCCATTCAAATCGTTCCTTTGACTGACGGTACATTTCTAGCCGTCCTAGAGATACTGCTTCGTCAATAGACAGCCCAGATGCAAGTGCAGTGTAAAATCGCTTGCTGAAGATGATTGCATCATCATCTCGTACTTTATACTGCATTGCTACTACTGCTGGTATACCCTCTTTCATTAAAGCTGGTGCTATCCCAGTCCAAGGAGAAACTCCATCACGGCGACCTGATTCACATGCTCCCAAAAGAGCAACTTTAACACCAGCCATTTGCAATTGTTTCGCCAAATGGTTCGCTGGTAAGAATTCTGGCTGCTTTTCTTTGTTGAGCAAGACAAGATGTCCCATACCCTTAAACTCTTCAGTATTTGAGTTATTATCTTCCTCTGTAAATGCGCCATGACCTGCAAAGTGGAAAAGGTCTGGTTTTTTATCTAGTGCTGAAGTTAACTCCTCAAATGTTGGATTTTTGATGAAAGGCTCCCAATTTAGAGTAACTCCGTCTACACTAAATCTATCTAGCGCTTTTTTTATAACTTCCTGCTCAACATCCAAATCAAGGTCTTTCCAAGGGTTCGCTGTTACTGCAAGTAGGCGTAATGATTCTTGATTATCTTTCTTAATTGGATGCGTAGAGGTAGCAGTTGATTCATATCGTACCATTGAGTATTTTGGGTTCAACACCAGGAAGTTGTCATAACTATCTTCTTCATTTTCCTGGGGAAGATAGCAAAACTCCCAAGGTATTTGAGCAAGTTTTAAATCTTTAATCACTAAACGAAGGCGAACGCCACCTTCTGAACCCGCTCTTTCAACTGCCTTTTGGAATAAGTTACTAATTTCTCCTGGTGGAAACAATCGAATTGTTAACTGTTTACCCAGTTCAATTAATTCTTGAGGTGATAAACGTTTACGTTCTAGTTTCCTAAATTGCTTTTCTACTCCTTCAATTAAAACTGCTTCGCGGGTTTTCTCTGCGTCTGATGCAGAAATAGGTTCTATTTCTTTAGATGGATAGGAAACTGTCACGGCTTCACGAATATCTCCAACTTCTGAGAAGGGAACAGATATTTTGAATGTTTGGCTGGACTCATCATAATCCCGTAATTCGAGATTGAAATTTACATACTGGCGATTTTTAACCATGATTAGCTCCTTTTCGATTCCAAGTTCGGTTAATTACTTATCCCTCTTTTGTTCCTGACCCTACAGGAGATGAAAATTGGTACGTTATGACTAATTTATCTGTTGACCTTCAAGTTAACGTTGTTCAACTTTATAGTTTGAGAAACGCTCCTTGAATATGGCTTTAAACCTTACTTTTCACGGGATCTGGAAAACCTCTCTCCAAACCTCTCTCCTACAAGGAGAGAGGCTTTTAATTCTCTCCCTTCCCTATTAGGGAAGGGGGCTGGGGGGTTAGGTTCAGCGTTGGTTTTTCCACATGACGTGAAAAGTCAGGGCTTTAAACAAGTCAAGAATGAACTCGGCTGGGCTGATTTATGTCCTGAGCCTGCGGCACGGCGGAGCCGTTAGCGTAGCTCCTCTGTTAGCGAAGCTCTCCCGAAGGGAGCAAGAGGCACGGACACGCTACCTCACATCTTGCACCAATAAAAATTGATGTAATTTAATTACTCCGTATTAAACCGAAAGCCTTGATTTTGCGATAAAAGCCAATAAAAATAAGGTAGCTTTTTCGGGCATCTTTTTACGTTGCCTGTGTTTGTACGGTGAGGTGCAAGATATGAGCTACGTGAACGCCTGACAGACTATGAAAGCATTGAGCGCTGGTGGGAGATAATTTTTAGTGCTTATCTTTTAGTAAGCATTCAGACGACTTATTTCCAATTTCGTTGCTGAGAAGTTGGTAGCCGAAAATCTTCCAAATCCTAGCCCTGAGTCCTCTTCATTAATGAATGCATAAACTACTCAATTTAGTCAACATCGGAAGTCGGAAGCTGGCATGACATGGAAAAATTCTCTTAATAATTTGAGACTAATTATTCAATCTTATATCTTTTACCGTTTACTGCTACCTTGGTTAAATGTATTCAACATTCCTGGGATGAAACGCTGTTTCCTTAAGTTAATTGAATTAATAAATGGTTTTCGAGCTTATCCGATTCGTTTTTCTATTGCTAGTTCTTCTTGAAATTCGTCATTAATTATCTGATGACGACATACCGTAAAAGTTCTTCCCTGTTCCCTTATTGTTGAGATAATTTCAGTTTTTAGCTATCCCTCTTATGATGAACTCATCTATTATTTTCTTACTTTTCTCATCCACAATGGTATATAAGTCCTCTCCTAACCGGACTTTAAATTCCTCACTCTTTGAATCTAGAGTTTGGTTTATTTGAGTGAGCTTCTGTCCGTTCAATAGAATTATGTAAGAAGCGTCGGTTTGACCTTTTTGATTTCCGGACGTAATAACAAAACTTGTTCCTACATAGCCTCTAAATCTTACTTTTTTTAGTTCAGGTTCATCTCCAATTTTAAACTTCGCTGGTGTTTTTCCATCATCCCCTGACGGTTCTAAAGATAGAGCTTGAACTGGAGGTAATAGCTCTTTCGTGATATTTTGCAGAAAAATTACTCCAGTTAATATCGCAATAATTACTAGAGAAAAAACTGAAGTTTTCTAGTAAAATTAACTAAAAAGCACTTCATGATTTTGTCAATTATAAATAACTCAAATTTTCTGTTACTTACCATTTTTACACCTTAATTAATTTAGATTATTTCAAGAAGACAGGAAGAAGGATACAGAAGAAATTTGTCCGCGCTTCACCGTAGGTGCGTGTCCACGGGCGCTGCGAATGGATAAAGATATGGGATTACGTTACGCTTTGCTAACAGATCCCAAGACTCCATCCAATTGAAAACCACTCTTTTCTATACTTGAGCCGCAGCTAAAGCTGAACGGTACGCTATGCGAAGGATTTTGGTGGGAACTTAAACTCTTTTTGGGACAATGCAGAAAGGCAATACTTAAAACTCCAATATTATTTCGTAAGGATTCAGGTGAGGGGGTATTGACAGAAGGGACACTTGGGGTGGAGTAT
>NZ_CAWUDP010000191.1:0-8271 GCF_963920835.1 Scytonema sp. PCC 10023 | reverse complement strand
AGTACAGTTGAACTGTTATGGGAGTGAGCGCCGACTTTTAGTCTAAACTCCAGTTGCGAGACAAACGGACTTCTATCACCGATGTACAACACTCAGCGCGTGAAGTTGATAAACTCGTCATGCAACCTGTCCGCAAACTCTTGGGGAATACTCGCAAAATCCTCATTTCTCCCGACGGTGTTCTCAACCTGATTCCTTTTGAAGCATTAGTTGACGAAAATAACCGCTATTTAGTAGAAAATTACTCTCTGACTTACCTCTCCTCTGGACGCGACTTGCTACGACTGCAAAATTCGTTCCCCAGCAAACAGCAGCCAGTGGTCATAGCTGACCCTTTCTTTGATAAAAAAGGGGAAGTCGTCGCCATTAAACCTAATAATACCCGTTCAATTGACCTCTCCACAAACAATTTTCCTCCCCTACCAGGTACAAGGGAAGAAGCAAAAGCTATTGCTCCACTTTTAGGAGTTAAACCCCTCATCGGTACTCAGGCTAGTGAAGGTGTCATCAAAACACTTCAAAGTCCAAAAATTCTCCATATTGCTACCCATGGTTTCTTTGAAAGTGCTACACAAACAAAACAAAATCAAACCACAATCGATGATAATCCGCTCCTG
Organism: Scytonema sp. PCC 10023; assembly: GCF_963920835.1. Classification (NCBI taxonomy): domain Bacteria; kingdom Bacillati; phylum Cyanobacteriota; class Cyanophyceae; order Nostocales; family Scytonemataceae; genus Scytonema; species Scytonema sp. PCC 10023. Next base: position 7,654 of record NZ_CAWUDP010000191.1, on the reverse strand, counting down.
CTTTCGGGATTAGTCCTTGCCGGCTTCAAAAATCGCCAAGGTGGAGGTAATGAGGATGGTATTCTTACCGCCTTGGAAACAACCGCACTCAACCTTGTTGGTACAAAATTAGCAGTCCTGTCCGCCTGCGATACTGGTATCGGGAAAGATATCACAGGCGAAGGCATTTATGGGTTACGTCGCGCTTTGGTGATTGCAGGTTCCGAGAGTCAGGTTATCAGCTTGTGGAAAGTAGATGATAGTGCTACCAAAGACTTGATGGTGTCTTACTTCCAGCGAGTTTTAGCCAACCAGGGACGCAGCGAAGCCATGCGTCAAACTCAGTTAAAAATGTTGCGCGGTGATAAGTATCAGCATCCCTACTACTGGGCTGCGTTTATTCCTTCTGGTGATTGGCGGGGAATGGGGCGTTGAGATGTCTAACATTGAACTTCCCATTTTTGCTTTCTGTTGGAAAGTGCATCAGCTAGGTAAAGTTTCTACCTTACGCTTACAGTTTCACCAGACACTCAACAACCGATTACTACAGGTAGTGTTTTGTGCCAAACAGCCTATCGACAGTAACCTTGGAGTAGGTTGGAAATTTTTTATCCAACACACTATTGTTACACAAGGCTTTGCAGAAATCTTTCAACTTTTTTATTGGAGATTGAGCTAAAAATCTTGCAATTTAATATAAGCAGAAATTTTGCAACTTTTTTATCTGTCTATAATAACAAACGTAATTTATGGCGATCGCCGTATCTCCTGCGGAGACGCTACGCGTTCACGAAGTGTGCGTTTTGCGCTTACGCGGAACGTGCGCTTTGCGCTCAGGCGGGGGTTACGCCCATCGCACACTCAGCACACTCAAGTTGTTGATACGAACTTTGCACTTGGGATGTACACTGAACTAGGAGTAAATAGCGCTAAATCCTTACAGGGAAAACCTTTGCAAAATTATACAACTTTTTTATTTGTTTTTAAATTGTAATATAATGAAATTATACAACTTTATTTTTGCCAAATTGCTGAGTTGCTAACTAGAGAATAATGATTGTAGGCGATGAAATTATACAACTTTTTTATTAGCGCACAGCAGGTGTTGGTAGAGATGCTGGAACCTTACAAAGGGCGAGTGTATGACCCCTGCTGCGGTTCTGGGGGAATGTTTGTGCAGTCCGAGAAGTTTGTTTTAGCACACGGTGGACGACTGGGTGATATTTCCATTTACGGGCAAGAGTCCAACCCGACGACGTGGAAGCTGTGCAAGATGAATTTGGCTATTCGCGGGATTGATGGGAATCTTGGCGGACAAAATGCCGATAGCTTCCACAACGACTTGCACAAAGACCTCAAAGCTGATTTTATTATCGCCAATCCGCCTTTTAATATGAGCGATTGGGGCGGGGAACGCCTGCGGGAAGACACAGCCGCTGGGATTATGGCACGCCGCCTACGGGTAATGCTAACTATGCTTGGGTAATGCACATGATACATCACTTGTCAACTCAGGGCGTGGCTGGGTTTGTGTTGGCAAATGGTTCGATGAGTTCCAACCAGTCAGGAGAGGGCGAGATTCGCAAAGCTATTATTGAAGCAGATTTGGTGGATTGCATGGTGGCTTTGCCGGGGCAGTTGTTCTACAATACCCAGATTCCCGCTTGTTTGTGGTTTTTGGCACGGAATAAGAAAAATGGGAAGTTCAGAAACCGCACTGGGGAAACATTATTTATTGATGCGCGGAAGATGGGGGTGTTAATTGACAGGGTACACCGGGAATTAACAGATGAGGAAATAGCCAAGATTGCCCAAACTTATCATGCTTGGCGGGGAGAGAAGGAGGCGGGTAAGTATGAAGATATAGCGGGTTTTTGTAAGAGTGCGAAGTTAGAAGAAATTGCAGCACATGGTTATGTTCTCACGCCGGGGCGGTATGTAGGGGCGGAGGAAGTCGAAGATGATGATGAGGCGTTTGAGGAGAAGATGTTGCATTTGACGCAGAAGTTAGAACAGCAGTTTGAGGAGTCGGCGAGGTTGGAGATGGCGATTAGGGAAAATTTGCGAGGGTTGGGATATGGGAATTGAAGAATTACTACTACCATTACGGGAAGAAATTCTGCAAATAGCAGCTAAACATGGGGCGTATAATGTGCGAGTCTTTGGTTCGGTAGCGAGAGGAGAGGCGCGAGAAGATAGTGATGTCGATTTTTTAGTCGAACTTGAACCGAAACGCAGTTTATTTGACTACATTGCTTTAATGCAAGATTTGGCAGAATTGCTAGGGCGAAAAGTTGATGTTGCAGAACCTGAAACTCTACATGAGTTGATTAAAGATAAAGTTTTACAGTCAGCGGTGGCGCTATAAAGAGGAATGAAAATGGGATTAAAACAACTCCTTCAAGAAAAACGAGAAGAAATTCTGAAGATTGCAGCAAAGCATGGGGCTTATAACATCCGAGTTTTTGGCAGTGTGGCTAGAGGTGAGGAAACAGAAGCAAGTGATATTGATTTTTTAATCGATTATGATTTAGAGAAAATTTCTGCTTGGTTTCCCGGTGGATTGATTCTAGATTTAGAGACTTTGTTAAATCGTAAAGTTGATGTTGTGACAGCTAAATCTTTACATAATTTAATTCGAGATAAAGTCTTTAATGAGGCGATCGCTTTATGAAAGATAGTCGGGTTTATCTGATTCACGTTCGAGTGGGGGGCGAAGGAAGTAGAAGATGATGAGGCTTTGAGGAGAAGATGTTGCATTTGACGAAGAAGTTGCAGCAGCAGTTTGAGGAGTCGGCGAGGTTGGAGGCTATGATTCGGAATAATTTAAAAAGGTTGGGTTTTAGTGATTAGTGCAGTCGAATCTATTTATGGGCAACTACCAAATCATTGGGAATTGGTAAGTGTGGGTGATTTAGTTAAAAGAGGTAAAGCGGATCTTCAAACAGGACCATTTGGAACTATGCTACACGCTTCCTCATATAAGCTTTTAGGAACACCAGTTGTAGCAGTTAAGCACATTGGAGAAAACCGTCTATTACATACTGATGATTTACCTCGCGTTGATGAAGAAACCCGTCAGCGACTCTCTCGGTATGAGCTAAAAGTAGGAGACATTCTTTTTGGACGCAAGGGAGCAGTTGAACGCAGAGCAATAGTCACCACACAAGAGGAAGGTTGGCTACAAGGAAGTGATTGTATTCGATTGAGATTACTTGGTACAGGAATTTCTCCAATCTATATTTCGTATGTTTTCGGTTCGAGTGTTTACCGCAGCTGGATTATTCGTAATGCTCAAGGGGCTACGATGCCCTCTCTAAATCAGGAAATAATTAGCAGAATACCACTTCCTATTCCCCCCCTCCCCGAACAAAAAGCGATCGCCCACATCCTAGGAACCCTCGACGACAAAATCGAACTGAACCGGGAGATGAACAAAACGCTAGAAGCAATGGCGAGGGCGATTTTCAAGTCCTGGTTTGTTGACTTTGATCCCGTGCGTTCCAAGATGGAAGGACGACAGCCAGTAGGAATGGATGCGGTGACAGCGGAACTTTTCCCAGATGAGTTTGAGGAGTCGGCGTTGGGGATGATTCCGAAGGGGTGGTTGTATCAACCTGCGGAAACTATTTTTAACGTTGGAATTGGGAAAACTCCACCAAGGAAAGAGCCAGAATGGTTTTCAACCAGTTGTCATGATATTCATTGGGTATCAATCCGCGACATGGGAGAGAGCGGAACATTTATTTCGGATACGAGGGAGTATTTAGTTCCAGAAGCCGTTGCTCGATTTAATATACAGATTATCCCAGACCATACAGTTCTCTTAAGTTTCAAGCTAACTATTGGTCGCGTTGCTCTAACTGATGGAGAAATGACTACAAATGAGGCGATCGCGCACTTCAAGTTAGGTAGCAAATTGCAATTATCGAGTGAGTACCTGTATCTCTATCTGAAAACGTTTGATTACAGCCAGCTAGGAAGCACCTCATCTATTGCTGAAGCTGTCAACTCAAAAATCATAAAAGCCATGCCGAACCTGATTCCGGATAGGGACTTGATGGAGCAATTTACCAATCAAGTAGCTGATATATTTACAAGGATTAAGGGCAATCAAAGAGAATCCCGCACCCTCTCTTCCATCCGCGACACCCTACTACCCAAACTCCTCTCAGGTGAAATCCGGGTGAAAGAAGCGGAGAAAGTTGTAGAAACCGTTTTATGAAACTTCCTCATCCCGAACGCGCTATCGTTGAAATAGAGAAAATAGCGGGTTACTGTCTCAACCCAGAACATCCAGAGGGAAAACACAAAGCGCGTGTATTTAAATCTGCCCTAAACTTAGATTTAGATAATACGGAAGAACTACAAGCAGCACTTTTACAAGCAGTTGCGACTTATGATGCTATCCCTGGTAAAAGCAATCCATATGGTCAAAAATATATCATCGATTTTCCTATGAGCCGTTCAGAAAAGCAAGCAATTATTCAAAGCGTTTGGATAGTCCGAAATGATGAAGGCTTTCCCCGCCTAGTCACCTGTTATGTACTTTAGGGAGTGAATCATAACAATGAAATTATTAGATGTTGTCGCGCTTCTTGAAGATTTACCAGAATTAGGATTATATCGCGGTCAAGTCGGAACAATTGTAGAAGAATATGAACCGGGAATTTTTGAAGTTGAATTTAGTGATTCAACTGGACGTACTTATGCAATAGAAACATTAAATGCTAATCAGCTAATGGTTTTGTATTATCAACCAATAGGGGAAAAAACATTAGTTTAAAATTGATGAAAATCAAAGTGATTAGAGAACAACAAGTTTTACAAGAAGGTATGCAAGTTTTGATGACGCATTTAGAGCCGTCCAAAGTATTAAAATTTTGGACGGTTTGTAAACTAGGTGAAGGAGATTATCTCAAATTGAAACAGCAGCTTTTTGAAAAAGAAACCGTTGCTAGTTTATATGAAAAAATCAAAGCATATCAAGATTCTCAGTAAAAATAAAATTACTGTAGGGTGTGTTAGGCGCACCGTTTCGATATGATTTGTAACAAAAACAGCAAGCAAAGCGCCTAACGCACCACGTTATATGGCGGTGCGTTAGGCTAAAGCCGTAACACACCCTACTTAAGATTTGCAGGGCTACGAAAAGCCCCCGGCTTTTAGCGGTGGGAAATGCGTTACATACAACCCACCAACTACCCAAAAGATGAGCCAAAATAGATACCGATAGCCAGCGTCAAGGAATCACATCGGTGTCAGGAAGATTTACAGAAAGCATCGTTGAAGAAGCTACCCTAGAATGGTTTGAACAACTAAACTACACCACCCTCCAAGCCTCAGAGATTGCCCCCGACTCCCCCAACCCAGAACGCCAAACCTACGCCGATGTCGTTCTCCTTCACCGCCTGCGTTCATCCCTACAAAAAATTAACCCCAAAATTCCCGCCGACGCTATCGAAGAAGCTATCCGCAAACTCACCCGCAGCGAAACACCCAGCTTATTTGAAAATAACCGCCGCTTCCACAAATTCCTCACCGATGGTGTAGATGTGGAGTATCAGACATCAGAAAGAATTGTATATGACCAAGTTAAATTAATTGACTTTACCAACCTAGAGAACAACGACTGGCTAGTCGTTAATCAGTTTACTGTTATTGAAGATAAAAAAGAACGCCGTCCTGATGTCGTGGTATTTATCAACGGCTTACCCTTAGCAGTCATTGAACTCAAAAACCCAACCGCCGAAAACGCCACAATCAAAAGCGCATTCAACCAATTACAAACTTACAAAAACGACATCCCCAGCTTATTTCCCTACAACGAAATTCTCGTAGTTTCCGACGGTACAGAAGCGAGAGTCGGAACCCTCACCGCCGACTGGGAACGGTTCATGCCTTGGCGTACCATCGCCGGAGATGAGATCACCCCCCGATCTCGGAACCTCACCCTGTCCTATCGGACATCCCTCTCCTTACTAAGGAGAGGGAAAGATTTTAGCGTAGCTAAAAGCGAGGGTGAGGTTTTGAGCGAGATGTGTAGGGGGGTAGAATTAGAAGTTGTCATTAAAGGCATCTTTGAAAAACACCACTTCCTCGACTTACTGCAACACTTCATCGTTTTTGAAGTAGACGGCAGCAATATCATAAAAAAAATCGCAGGCTATCATCAATTCCATGCCGTCAACAAAGCTATTGAATCTACTGTAAAAGCAACTTCCTCTGGAGGCGATCGCCGCGTTGGTGTTGTCTGGCATACTCAAGGCAGCGGTAAAAGTCTCACAATGGCATTCTACGCCGGAAAGATTATCCAACATCCGGCAATGGCAAACCCCACCTTAGTTATTGTCACAGATCGCAACGACTTAGACGATCAATTATTTAGTACCTTCGCTACCTGTTCCCACCTCTTACGCCAAACCCCCACGCAAGCAAAAGACACAGAACACCTGCAAGAACTTCTCAAAGTTGCTTCCGGTGGCGTTATCTTTACCACCCTGCAAAAATTCCAACCCGAACGCGGCGAGAAATACCCGCCACTTTCCCACCGTCAAAACATCATCGTCATCGCCGACGAAGCGCACCGTTCCCAGTACGGCTTAAAATCTCGCGTCGTCAAAACAGAAACTGAAGCTTATATTTCCTACGGTTTCGCGCAACACCTCCGCGACGCTTTACCCAACGCCTCGTTCATCGGCTTTACTGGAACACCTATTGAAGAAGCCGATAAAAGCACCCCCGCCGTCTTTGGCGATTACATCGACATCTACGACATCCAACAAGCCGTCGAAGATGAAGCCACTGTCCCGATTTATTATGAAGGACGACTGGCAAAGCTGGAACTCAAAGAAGAAGAACGTCCAAAAATTGATCCTAACTTTGAGGAAGTTACAGAAGACGAAGAACAAACAACCAAAGAAAAACTCAAGAGTAAATGGGCAAGGTTAGAAGCTTTGGTTGGTTCCCAAAAACGTATAGCTCTAGTAGCACAAGATATAGTCGAGCATTTCGAGAATCGCCTCTCTGGTTTAGACGGCAAAGCAATGATAGTTTGTATGAGTCGGAAAATTTGTGTAGACTTATATAACGAAATTATCAAACTTCGTCCTGACTGGCATCACCCCGACGACGACAAAGGCACAATTAAAGTCGTCATGACAGGTTCAGCGGCGGACGAACAACCATTACAACCCCACATCCGCAGTAAAGCCAGACGTAAAGAACTAGCGAAACGCTTCAAAAACCCAGCCGACGAGATGAAATTGGTAATTGTGCGGGATATGTGGCTCACGGGTTTTGATGCTCCATGTCTGCACACTATATATATAGATAAGCCAATGCGGGGTCATGGGTTAATGCAAGCGATCGCCAGAGTCAACCGCGTCTTCAAAGATAAACCCGGTGGCTTGGTGGTAGACTATCTCGGCATTGCCGAACAACTTAAAGCTGCCCTCGCCGCTTATACCGAAGGCGACAGAGAAAAAACAGGCATTCCCCAAGAAGAAGCTGTCCAAATCATGCAGACAAAATATCAAACTGTCTGCGAAATGTTCCAGGGATTCAATTACAGTAAATTCTTTGATGGTACGCCGACACAGCGATTATCTATTATTCCATTAGACATCTCCAAAATAGAAGCATTATCTAGTAAAAGAGTATAAAATTAGATTTT
>NZ_CAWUDP010000190.1:0-8348 GCF_963920835.1 Scytonema sp. PCC 10023 | reverse complement strand
AGGCTTTAATCTCGTTGCTCAATCTACGGCGACGGAATGTGTTTCTTAAGAGTTGAGCAGCAGCTAGTTCAACTCAAAGAGGTTGCTTCTCGTGAGGGTATGTCTCTGGAAAAAGCTGCCCAGCACTTGATTGCAATGCGCGATCGCAAGTCAGAAGTAGGCGAACATAAATTCGACAAGCGGGAGTACATCAAACAGCGATTTGGAGTAGACCCAGAGCAAGCTTCGCCCGACAGCTTTGTAGGAATACTTTACCGGGATGCAGATAGGGGCATTCAGTTAGGGGAATTACGTCATAAGGTGGTGCTTGAGTCTTCCACACTTGCTTTAGAAGAATTTGTTTTTCATGGCAGCAGTTCGCTAGGTGAAAGTAATACTTCCGTTCCGCCTGGTTACGATGAAGCGCAAGAGCGAATTAACTCGCGCATTGATAACGATTTTTTCGGCAAGGTGAATTGGGGGGAACAGACTCATCCACTGTTGGTCGGTACATCGACACCGCAGCCCTTGCAGTTGAAGTCCTTGCAACCGAAAACAGGGCAATCTCAGAAGAAATAGTAGCTCAAATGCTACCCATTTGCTATCAAATACGGGATGAAAGTTTACTCAACGCTCGTAAGACATCTACTCTGGCAGTTGGTATAAATTTTCTTTCAGTAGCAACTGGTACTGTGGTTGGGACGTGGGTGGCAGTTCCCCCAACTCAAGAGAGACAGGAGATTTCCAGTATTCAGCCAATTTTGATTGGTGTGGGCATAGGTGAATTAGTTGGTTTGGTTTTGGCACTAGTAGTAATTTGGTTTACTAAGGAGCAGGTATGAATGCAGCATTCGATTTTTTGATTAATACAGCTGGTGGATTGTTGATGAACCTAGGTGTTTCCGGAATGGTAGGACAACTGATGGGAGTAGGAGCAACTCTTGCCTTACACCCATTGTTACTGCTTACCGGGATAGTTGTTGGTGGAGCGGGGATAGCAGTTGCCCGTCAGTTGAATAAACGTCCGCGTTTGCGTTTGATTGTTGATAATACATAGTGGTGAGTTATGTTTACTCCTACTCCTGTGCGAGATACCAAGCAAACAAGAAAGCGGACAAAGGTAAATGTCACCTTATGGACGGTTTGTTCAACTGTTGGGGCGCTATCTGTAATTGGTTCTGTTGCTCTAATGGTAGGGTGGAAGCAGCAAATTCCTCTTAATTCTGTATCTGAGGTACAGCAAGCAAAGGCGCAAGTTTCTCAGATTCGGGAGGTTTACCTGGAGAAGCTCTCGCGTACTGACTACAATATTGACTATCTTTCCAGTTATTCCTCAGTCGAGGGTACACCTACTCTTACAGGCTGGAGACAGTTAGCGGCGGCATTGTGGGGACAGCAGCTGCGGGGTGAGATATCCAGGATGCAGGCTGACGAAAACTCAGGATTTTACCGTCTGCACTATATGCCAGCGCTGGAGATAGTCAAGTTCAACTCCTTGGATGTTTTGTTGGAAGCTGCTTCTGGAAACAACACATTTTATTGGGGCTACAAGCGAACTGACGGGACAAAGGTTGAAGAAAAACTACCACCAGGGGCTGCTGCTGTTTTGCTGCTGGGTAAACTTGAGGCGATCGATTATGCCCAGAATTTGGAGTCCCAACCGTCGGTGGATTTGAATCAGATGGTTATTCAAATTAGAAATGCTCAAGAACCATACTCTCTTGCACAGGCGCAGTTGTTACGGGCGCGGGGGTATCTAGATCCAGTAGAGCAGATGGCGCAAGTAGCAGACATCCGCCTTAGGATAAAGCAGCGGGAGGAGCAAAGGCAGATATATCTCCAGCAGACAAAGAAGAATCAGAATAAGCCAGTTCTTAATAAACAGCCTGTTAACAAATCAGGGGGGTGATGTTATGTACGTTAAGTTTGCTGCTGCGATAGTTTGTATAGCCTTATGTTCGCTCAATGTTATAGCGGCAGTCAAACGTACCCCTATTCGTACTACTCTTGAGGGTTCATCTCGCACGACTGTCGAGATGATGCCATCCCCTAACTCAGGCGTGCATTGGATGAGTGCAGTTCTATTTCTGGCTGGGTTTGCTTGTTTCTTAGGGTGGGGAATTTCTGACTATAACAATGCTGTGGATACCGTAGAAGCTTCTGATAACTTGGAGAATTCCCGCAATCAACCTTCTGAAGTTAAAGCTGCTGATGTCCACCCTTCCCCTTTGCCGTCACCTCCTGCTGTTGGAATGGGATACCCTAACCAATTTTTGGCTAAGAATGTCGTCCAATTTTCCCCGCGTTCTACTTCTAAGTTAGGGCGTTCTGGTGAAGGCAGCAGCGTTTCACTATCGCTTAGTAATCAAGCCAGTGATGGGATTCAAAACCAATCTAGAATGCTCTCTCAAGAGGAGTTTTACGCCCAACTTCAGGATGAAGATTTTTGGGAAGATACTAATCCCCAAGCGAATGACAATCATTTGACTAGTTAGTTAATTCGAGGTTTTTTATGAGTAGAAATCAGCGCCGTAATTTTGATGTTGATTATTCAGAAGGCGGATCAATTGTGCCTGTAAACCGCTTGCAAAATATGTTGCAGCAGGTACAACAACAAGGAGGAGTCATAAATCAGCAACAAGGGAATGTTCCTCCCATGATGACTTACGATACTCAACCAGTAGAAGTTAGGTACATTACTGCACCTAATACTTATAAGCCGAAGATTCCTCAAATTGAGATTCCTTATGTGGAGACATGGAAAGCTCATCGACTACACCCGCAGAATCCTTGGAGGTTTGTTTGGTATCCTGCTTACTTTCTTGGAGATTGTATAAAATCGCCTGTAGGGGTGGGTGCAGTTGGGTTTTGGTTGTTTGTGATGGTCATTAATTTTCTTTTAAATGGAAATTACACAGGTCCAGGGTATGCTTCAGGCAAGAAGATAGAGGTTGTGCCCAAGGAAGTTCCACAGTTTGCACTTCCGGTTGTCAAGCAACTGGAATAGTATGTGGGTGCGAATTATTTTTTGGATGACTTTGTTGATGTGGATTGCAGATATTTTGCAACCTGGGTATCTACGCTTCTATGATTTGCGTCCGGCAGCAGGTTTATTTAAGAAACTCAAATTACCAGTTAATTCTATTGCTTTACCTGCTGCTACTCCCGATAGAACTGTTTCTACTGCTACTCCAACTGCTTGTCCGGAAGCTAGTAATGATTTTGAAGCAGTTTTGAACGCCAACAATGTTGGTTGTTGGCAAGATGAACTTTCCAATCAAACGAATACTTTTAGGAAGAAAGATACTCGTGAAGGTGGGTAAATGCGGTTTGTTATTGAGTTTTACTCACAGAGGGAGGATGATACTCATCCAGTAAAATTACCTGTTGACGCTGCATCTGATACCTCATCAGTTGATGATAAATCACCCGCTTGGAAATATGCCATCGTAACGAGTGTGTTGGTTGTCTGCATTGTTGTGCAGCCGATATCTACGTTTATCGAATCGCAGCCTATCGTGCAATCTATCCAAACAAAGGTTAATCCACAACCTACTCGTAATTTGGCATCACGGGTATATCAAGCGATGCAGCGCAAAGGCTACCAAATATCCCAAAACCCTGGAGAAGTTAATATTATCTACATTCGTGGCGCTGATCAGTTTGGTAGACCAAATGGGAATCGCATTAACGAGTGGAGCGATCGCCGTATAATATTGCAGTTTCGTTCTGGGAGTCCAGTGATTGTTGGTAACTGGGCAGCAACAGTTAAGCCAGGATTACCTGCAATACGCAATCCATTAGGGAAAGCAGGCGCAGCATTTATTGAGCCAGGGCAGTATCAAGCTTGGCAAGTGGGTATGCACCACGGGATATTTGGGCGAGTCGAGTCGGGGTTAGTTCAGGTTGCTCCGGTGAAGTTTCGTCGCTCTGTAAATCGAAGTGGTGACGTTAATGGCGAACCTATACAGTCTGGGAGGATTGGGCTTAATCAGCATTCGGGAAGCAATCAGAAGTATGTTGATAAAGCTTCATATGCATGTCTTGCTGCACAGTCGGAGAATGGACATCTTGACGAGTTTATGCCTCGGGTGAAGTCTGACCGTCGTTACCGTCAGAATCCCAATTATATCTTTACAACAACAATTTTGGATGTCAGTGACTTGTAATGCGGTTGGTTATAGATTTTCGTAGTGGGGGTACTAACGGTGCAAAGCGGCTAAATCCTCGTATTAACCAGAATTGGGGTTATGCGATCGCAACTTCGGTTTTAGTTGCAGCTATGGTGATTCCCCAGGTTTCTGGGTGGGTTGAATCGCGCAAGAAAGTTAAATCTCTCCAGAGTGCATTACAACACCAAACTCAATCTTCTGATGATAACAAGACTTTTTCTTCTGGTCGGTTTGTTTTTCCGACTGCGACTGGTACTCCCGTAACTAGTGAGTTTGGTTGGCGAACACACCCCATTACGGGCGATCGCAAGTTTCATAACGCTCTTGATTTTGGTGCGTCAATGGGTACGCCAATTTATGCAGCTGATTCCGGTCAGGTGGTGAGCGCAGGTGACAAAGGAGATGGTTATGGAAATGCAGTTATTATCCAACATCAGGGAAATATTTCTACTCTCTACGGTCATGCCAACGAATTGTACGTGCAACAAGGGCAACAAGTTGTACGTGGACAGATGATTGCGACGGTAGGTAGTACGGGTTTTTCGACAGGACCACATTTGCACTTTGAAGTTCGCTCTGATGGCGTAGCGCAAAACCCCCGTCCTTACTTGCACAAGTATTTACCTAACCGTTGAAGGTTATTTCGCTATTAGCTAGAGAAATGCAAATTGTACCGATTTTTATATCAGGTTTGGTTGGTGCAGCCTGCTCTGTTGCATTTTCTTATGGAGTGGCTTCATTACCATGTAGTTTGGCATCAAAGAGTGCAGATACTGTCTGTCAGGTGCCTAGTTTTGGTAGGGTACTCAATAGTTGGAAATTTGGGTTTGTTGTTGGTGGTTTAGTTGGGTTAATTTGGAATCCTCGCCATCAATTGATATCCCGTTTTCAGCCAGTTCATTTGTCAACTGCTTCTTTAATTACTTTGAGTATTTATTTTTTTAGTTCTCAGGGTACTGGTGTTTCTTCAGTATCGTTAAATAGTTTGGGAACAAGAGTTAGTACAAGTTCTTATTCACCACGGTTGAGTGCTTTTTTGGCAACAATTCGCTGGGCAGAAACGGGAACGAGTGAGTCAGAAAGTTATCGTAAGTTAGTATTCAACGGAACTTTTGATGATTTTTCGACACATCCATTAAAGAAACAGTGCGCTCCAATTAATGGTAAAACTGTTTGTTCAACTGCGGCTGGTGCTTATCAAATGTTGGATAAAAGTTGGTATGACTTAGCGCCAAAATTAAACTTGAAGGATTTTAGTCCAGCTTCTCAAGACAAGATGGCAATTGAATATATTCGTCGTAATAATGCCTTAGGTGATATTGAAGTAGGAAGATTTAATACTGCGGCATGTAAAGTGGGCAGGGTATGGGCGAGTCTTATTTGCAACTCGTACAATCAAAATCCACGAACCATAGAAGAGTTACGTAATTATTATCAAAAAATGCTGGTAGTTTATGAAGGTCGAAAATAGGGTAAAGGTTTGTGCCATTTACGTTTTAAGTTAGGTACATTGACTTGTGATAGTATTTTCCATAATTCTATTCCTCTTTTCCCTGCGACATGATATCGATAAGCTTTTGATTTCATGCTTTGTTTAGGTTCTCATGTATTTCATCAATATCTAAACCCTCCACAACTGTATCAACAATAAGCTTTTCTTGTTCGGTATTCAACTTAATGGAATTATCCATATTGAGAAATTTTTGGTAAAGCTTATTAAACTCTAACAGATTTTGGAGTTAAATAATTACTAATGCTAGTACCTTACAACAATAATATCGAATCTCAAAAACAACAAGTTTTGACTGCAATTGTGCAAGCCAAACAAGATGGTTTAAGCAATGAAGAGATTATGGTGAATGTATGGTGCGCTTTACCTTCATTAGTTTCTTATGCTGAAACTGTTCTACAACAGATTGACTTTAAGACGAAGTTATCACGTCCGGTTATTGAATTTGATTTAGAGTTTTTATTCCAGTTAATATATGAATCAGTAATTGCTCTTACAAGTGATGAAGAAATATTATCGGTGTGTGCAGAACACTGTACTTTAAACCAGTATGAGTTTGTACGTTATGCTCTTGAGTATATCCATGTCAATCGTGTTCCATCGCAATGGGAGCAGAGTAACATACACTATAAGATTGTTCAAATAGCAGATTCATGTCCAATGGAATCCTTATTTGAACATATTGACTCCATCAAAAATATTTATCTTAAGCAGATTGGGTACCAAGTTGTTCAAGAAAATCTTTACAGCTTATTTTTAAGCAATAAACAAGTTAGTTATTTTCTAGAGTTAGTGAATAAAACTAAAGATGATTTCATCAAAAATTATTGTTACCGTACCGCAGTGCTTGTTGCACGTGTTATAGGTAAACCAATAGATTTGCAACTTACAGGAGATGGTTCAACAATTAACGAGCCTAAATCTTTAGATAGTAAGGCTGCTACTAATAAAATCGTTCATTCACAGATTTCTACTATGGAACAGGCAGGAAAATTATTAGTTGATACCTTGGAAGATTTTAGTATCAATGCTAAATATGTTGATGCCAAAACTGGTCCTACCTTTAACCGCATTAAGGTAAAACTGGGACGGGGTGTTACCTACAAAAAGGTAGAAGACATTGGTAACGACTTAGTACAGCAGCTTGGTGAAGAATTGAGCTTGAAAGTTGCGCCAATGGTGAGTGTAGTTCCTGGAGGGGTAGTATTTGACATACCCAGGTTAGACAGACAGTTTGCCTATTTCCGTGACTACGTTAAGTTTGACGGCGAACCTGACATTCATTCGGTATCCATCCCTGGTGGTGTTGATGTCGATGGTACCTATGTCGAAATTCCCCTGTATAGCGATAATGTCACCCATATTCTGGGCGGTGGACGAACGCGGGGTGGGAAATCGCAGTTTGAGAAAGCAGCAATCTTGTATTTGGTGCGGCGGTATCCACCATCGGTTGTGCGGTTGGCGCTTTCTGATGTTAAACGTGTGACGTTTGGTAAATTTGATGGGCTACCTCATCTTATAGCCCCAGTTGCGCGTGATGCAGAATCTACTGCTAACTTGCTTGATTACCTGGTTGAGGAGATGGAATTGCGCTACCAGGAGTTTGAACAGCACAGCAGTATTGAAACAATAGCCCAGTATAACTTGCGGTTTGCACCTGGTATTATCATGCCGCGATTGGTTTGTCTGATTGACGAGTGTTTTGACTTGCTTTCGGATGATAATTACTGCTCGCGCATTGAGAGTGCGTTGATGAAGTTGCTTGCAAAAGCAGGTGGTGCGGGAATTCATGTCCTATTATACACACAGCGTCCTGACAAAAACGTCATTGACCCGTTGATTCGCTCAAACTTTCCAGCTAAGACTGCCTTTGTTACGACTCGTCCTGAAGACAGTTGTATTATCCTTGGGGACGATAAAGACAAGCGTGCAGTCTATTTGCTGGGATATGGGGATTTCTTGTACAAGACGACTGAGGTGGTACGACTCCAGGCGTTATACGTTGCTGACGATGAAGATCCTGAATACTTCAAGCAGTTACTCAATGAAGCAAAAAGCCAAGATAACCCCTATACTGCATGGGAATCTGGACTAGACTTTGATGAATTTGTCGCTAGTTTGTCTGGTGAGGGTAGTAGTCATGACAGAGGTAAGTCTAAAGCCACTGCTGTTACTAAAACTAAGCAATCAAAGACTGATTTTGAAGGTAGTTTTCATTTTAATGTACAGCTTGATGAGTCAGCTAAAAACTCAATTTTGAATTTGTATCAAAAGGGCTATCAACTTGATGAGATTGTAAAAGCTGTCTTTAATTTATCGCGCCATGATGGTAGATCGTATAAAAAATTTAGAAACGTTGTTGAGGAATTTTTAAATAGCTTTCAAGGGAGTGAGGAAGATGATATTTGAACTAAGTATGCCTCTACCCCCTAGTATGAACGAAATTATTAACCAGGCACGGTCGGGTTGGCAAGCGAGCGCTGAGCTTAAAAAATACTGGACAAACTTAATTGCTGAATTTGTCCGAGAATGTGGATTTTGTTTAGATGGTGCAGTTTGGATTGAATTTCATTGGTATGTGAAAAATTTTGGGCGAGATAGCGATAACGTAGCTGCTGCTGCCAAATTTATTATGAACCTATCCCACTAATAATATTTTGTTAATCCAAATGTGGATAGTAGCAAGG
>NZ_CAWUDP010000189.1:0-8373 GCF_963920835.1 Scytonema sp. PCC 10023 | reverse complement strand
CAGATTTTGGTGGCAATTTTTTACGATCGCTCTCCTACCCCTCTGAACGGTTACATGGATACACTATTTAAGCCGCACTGTACTAGATATCCTCTCTCCTGTCCATCGCCCTTTTTTACCAGTATCATCAGACCATTCACCATCAAATTTGTAGCCATTGCTTGACAAAACGAAATAACAATCGCCCCCTGTCTCATCGTAAAACGTACCTTTTAAAACCTTACCCTGTTTATAAAATTTCCCTTTGATTTTCCCTTTAATAATACGATTTTTATTATTTAAATATGAAAATGTATATTCTGCAATTGTGCCGTCTAATCTTTTTTTTTCCAATATCTCCATCTTAGTTTCAGTAGTCTCATAACTCCAAGTAGTCTTCCACTTACCTACTAGCGTATTCAATTCTACTTGTGATTGTGATGGATGTTGTGGTACTTGTAGTATCTGGGGCAGTTTGGCAAGAATTAGAATGGCAGATGCCAAACCTAACCATCCAACTACACTCAAAAGAAGCACGGTTTGGGGCCGAAGCCAACTGGGTAAGATTTGACCTTTACGCTTTGGATGGCGCAACTCTTGCCAAGTCGGGGGTACTTTAGCGGGATTCTGACAAATCACTGGTAACCAAGTAGCACCAGGTAAATCTTGAAATTCTTCTAGCCTTTCTCGTGCTCGCCGAACTGAGGTATACAAAAGCTGCCCATAAGCATATTCGGTGAGAAACTCTCTCAAAAATGATTGTGCAACTTCGTCTGGCACAGGCTCGCGCATGACGATAATAACTGGGATATGCAAATCGGCTAGCTGCTGCGCTAGTCCCAATCCGTCACAAGAATTAAAAATTGTGAGTTTCAAGCCGTAACGACTAGCTTCTCTCAAAGCATTTTTGAAATCTGAAATCTCTAAGCTCTCGCTTTCATTGATATAAATTCGACCAATTTCACCATTTGTCTCGCTGTGACCTGCAAAAAAGAAGATATCCCAGCCTTCTTTTTTCCGCAGTTCTTTGATAAGTTCTCGTGATGTAGGTTGTGCCAAAAATACTGGTTTAGCATCATTTAATTGTTTAATTGCGTCTCGATCCGGCTCAGTATCAATGCCACTACTGTCTCCCAAAATAGCCAAAATTCGGACTTGGTTATTATAATTTGTTTCCGGTAGTTCTGATTCTCCATCACTCGGGCAACTGAAGGCAATTTCGACATCGGGGTTCGACTCCATCAAATCCCATATATGCCAAGGCAGCTTGCACAATTCGGAGTTAATTGCTGTGATAATCACCCGAAATTCGTCAGAATTATTGGCTAACTCCTTTACCAATCTCTCTCTGATTTTTTGCCACCCCTGATCTTGCGAATGTTGGAGCCAATTTCTCATCCTGGTTTCTAAGTTTCGGACAAAGTAGCGGCAGGCATCGACCTCACTGGTGGAGTAATTGGTTGGTCTGGTTTCAATCTGCCAGTCCGAGTCAGTTCCGCGCTGTGTTCTCAGCCTGACAAAAGTTTCCTGCCAAACTGTATATAAATCCTCAAATTCTGTGTTGGCAGGTAACCTACCTGGAATTTCCGGCGATGGAAGGGCGTTATCTCTACAGACCTGTAGCGATACATCAAATCCTTGGTCAAAATCACCGTTTCCTATCTTCAGAACTGCTACCCTGCCCATAACTGCTTCCCTACAAGTGTTGCTGTTAAGCAACAAAATCCTCGCTCACGCTAACATTATCTCTCATAACCCTAACGCGGAAACATGTTCCCGGCGGAGGACTAAAACGCAGCTCAATGGATTTATCCTTACCTCGACCTGACGAGTCACTTCTGGCTTCGACTTCGAGGCGTGTTTCGCCTGATTCTGAGAGTACACTTAGTTTAAGACCGGAAGGCAGGGTTGTTTCGCTATGTGGCTGCACTTGCAGAAAAACGCCGATTCTCCCGTCAGCTTTTGGCATAATGGCAACAACTAGGGCGATCGCGTGACTCCCCAATTGCATCCCCAAGTCAATTAATCTAACTTTTCTAATACCAGCGAGGGGATTTCCTGGATCTACCTTCCCCAAGCTTATAGCGGCTTGCCAACGAGTTTCTTCATCTTTTGCGCTATGCAGCAATTCAGTCAGGGCGTTGATGGCATCTGGGTTTCCAGCACCAATTTCCCCTAAGACCCCAGCAGCTTGGCGACGGGTCTGCTCAGGCTGATTCGGTTGCAGCAGACGAATCACAGAAGCAAGCGCGTTTGGGGAAGTACGCTCAGAGCCTCTCTGACTGCGAACTGGTATTGGTTCTGGTGAGGCGAAGATGTCTTCAAATGTCTGCCAACCGTCTTCAACTAGATTTCGCCCCGATTCAACTATATGCCGCAACCATTGCCTTAACTCCATCGGCTTTTTGCTGGGTGCAACTGCTGCATATGATACGATCTGAGCATACGGATTCGCCACCCGCCGATTGTAAAGTTCAAGCCTCCATTCATCGGACGCCAGCAGTGCTCCCCAGTCTTCAAACGGAACCTCGAGTCGGGGAGAATAGGGGGTCTTCTGGCTCAGTTGCTCCAGCAACCTTTCTGCTTGTGCTGGTGACAAAGTCGGTAAAGGCTTAATTGCTGCTTTGCGATCGCCACCTAGCTCCTGTGCCACCCACATCACATTCACGTCTTCAATCAACTCTTCTCGCCCAAGCGAGTAAGTGCGCCTAATGCTATTATATTGTCCAGCCTGCTTCAACTTCTTATGGGTTGCATATCCCCAAACCCGCAACCAGCAGTCATCAGGATTCACTTGTACTGCCAGGTAATAATCTACAGCCCAACTGGGAATATCTACCCATTCAGCTGGCACTTCATACTCGTTGGTGTCCATCCCTTCGTTTGGAATCAGTACAATTCGGGTTTCTCCTAACTGAATCGCTGTGCCATTCACCACCTCCCAGATACTGGATAAATCATCTTGACTTGGCCACACCTTTGGCTGCTCCTCTATACCCGACTCCGCTTTGAACCAAGCTAAAAAGGCATCTAAAGTCAAGCGGTTTTTGAATGCAGTCCACCAAGCTACATCATAAGAATATTCTTGCTGTGATAATCGTGTCTGCTCAAGCTGGTCTGGCGAAACTTCTAGCCATACCTGGTTTGGGTAAAGGGTTGTGAGTGCTGATAAAATATTTGACATTTTTTTCTCGATGCTAGTGGAAATCAGGAACCGGAAAATTAGCAATTAGTTTTTGTACAAGGGTTGCAATTTTATCAGTTAGTGGATTCAGTAAATCTGGTGGAATGTTCAGGCGTTTTTGAATCCATTCCCTGATAGCTGCTGCTAATTCTTGCCTACCTGTTACCACTTTGTTATTCACTTCCAATTCACCAAGTTGCAACTGGGAGGCGATCGCTGAAACATTGATTTGCTTAAAATAGCGTAGGTGCAGTATATTTCGGCGTTGGTAATCAAGCTGCTGCCATGCCGTCCCAAACACTGACCGGAAAATTAAACCTTCGTAATACTTTTTCAGGCACTCCTTCAGCGCGGTATGCATTTCATTAAGACTTTCCGAGTCAGGAATAACATTTAGCCTTTCTTGCGCCCATTGAGCCACTTGCGCGAGCAATTGCTGCGTCGCTTTGTTGTCGTGGTAACGAACCGTCGTATAATAAATTTTAAAGATGGGGGCAATCGAGCGATAGTCTAGGTCAAAACCGTACCTCAGTAGCAGGCAGTTATCAGTGTCTGAGTCTATCCGTGTCAGCAATTCTGTCAAAATAGCCATTAGTGCAATGGCATGTTCCTGATTTTCAATTTGCTCCCACCCAGATTCATATGTACCATCGGGAATCATCTCAGATAAGGAATCAGAATTTTCGTTCCCCCCTGTAGGAGAATCGAGGGAGACAAAGCGTCTGGTTTGATACCTTCTTAACACCTGAATGCATTTTTCCAGCCCTGCTTTAATCGTCACCTGATTAGCTTTGCTGAGATCAGCTACTTGAGGAGACGACTGTACTAGCTGCTTATACAAATTTGTCATTATATGCAACTGTTCATCCGTCGGTGCTGGGAGAGAACGGCTATCAGTTGCTCCTTGGGGAGCGTAAATTTCTTTAAAACTGTCCCAGGCTAACAGATAGCAGTTTAGGTGCGGTTGCCTATACCCTTGATTTTGCAGAGCTTCAAGTAGATATGCCCGAGTACTATATCTTAATAACCCCCAGTCCGAACGCCTCTTCTCCATCCCTAAATTGCGAACAATCTCATCCTTGATTTTGCCCTCCATTTTTCTGACGGCATAGTTTTGTAAGGGAAGCTGAGAGTTAAAGTTGTTAAAAAAAATGTCTGGAGTGCTAGAGAATAACCAGGCTATCTGCCAGATATCATGCCGATCATAATTGAATTGCAGGAAATTTCTCAACTTTCCATAAACTTTATTAGCAGCTTGATAGCCGAGTTTTTCCAGGTAAGCCGACATATGCCTGAGCGCCAGTAGCTCATACTCAAAAGTGCTCAGAAACAACCGCGCCCAAAATTCTGCATCCGTGTTAGGTTCTGACTGACACAGAGTTCTAATGTTTGTTTCTAATTCACGGTCAGATACCCAATAGACATCCAAACGCCCATTGCTGTCTTTGAGCCTTGGATGTGTGGAAAACTTCCAGATAATCGTCATGCACTCCTCTTCTCTAAATTTCCAACAGCTATGGTCAGTCGCCAACTTATTCTATTTTTATATCGGTTTAACGCGCGAGGTTTGTTGCAGACTTTTGGATAGTTTACATGAATATTGCTGATGGCGATACGCACCATTGCGTCTGCGCTCTGCGCAATCATGCGTATCGCCAGGATGCGGATTTGACCCATTCAACCAGTTGCTAGTTAGCTATGGCTTTTTCCTTGTGCTGCTTAAAGCCTTTATACTTTAAGCTCCGCTTATCGCCTGTGACTCATGACTAGAATGTAAAGAAATGTAACAAGGTCTGCCACAAGTGATTGGGTCTAACCAGATACACAGATAGAAGTTCACGAGCTCATCCTTTCTCTTATGAAGAAAATAACTCATGTAAGCTCGCAAAATTTTCTATACAGACTGCTTTAAAATGGTACAGATAATTCATCCGCGATCGCTTTCGCGCCCGCAGTCCTTCTAGATGACCCAAGTTGCTAGTTACTCTTGTAAGTAATTGCCCAAGGGGCAGTGCGCTATTAAATAAGCTATAAAAGGCAATCGCTTCGGGTCACTTAGGCAATAAAATCCCCTCTAGGAAGAAAATTGGGAGAGGTATATGCGTAAATGTTACAATTGCCACCGCTACGTCAATCGATGATCTGCTCAAAGCAATTGGACATCGTGAAGATGTTCGCCCTTGAAATGGGTGATGTAGAAACTATTACCACGGCATTGGTCGCAGCGATGTCCTTCAATGCTAATCAAAGTGCAGCTTGTAACTACATGAAAGACCACAATTTGATACCAAGGATGTTAGAAAAATCACGATTTATATGTCCTTCGGACACCCTGCGCGAATCGAGATTACATAATTTATCAATGTTAATTAACGATTTATTTCATCAAAGATGTTAGGCTTGCCGTGAGAACAGGTCATCAAACTAACGATTTAAATGTGCTTAAGTAGATCAGTGTAAATAATTAAAGGTATGTAGTAAGCGCTTTAGCGCTAAAGCGCTTACTACGAGCGAGTTTCCAACCTTTACTTTTCTTTACATAGTTTGATTTTTTCTCGCCTACTTACTTATCCTGAACTCGCACACCCGCTTGTCAATAGCATTTGAGACGCGCTTACCCTGGGATCATGGTCAGACGACTTGCATAATTTTTGACTCGCCTTAACTTTTAAAACATCCTCTTAGCTAGACTTTATGGATAAAATCGAGAGATTCGACGCTAAAAGTATCCGCGCTGACTGTGTGTCATTATTTATATAGTTATACAATTATTCATTTTGCCAAGCAGGTAAAAAACTCCCTCTGTTCACTTGCACAAAGAAAGGGGTTGGGCGATTAGATTATATATGGCAAAATTTAAGATAATTCATCTTGTTATTGGCTAAATAGTAATGCTCCCTGGTCAAATTCTCCGTCAGCGCTACAAAATTATCAGACTCTTAGGAAGCGGTGCCTTTGGAGTTACTTATTTAGCTGAAGATTTAGATTTACCCGATCATTCTCTGTGTGTTGTAAAAAACCTCAAGCAAATGCAATATCCAGAAGCCTTGCAAGCTGCCACAGAGTTATTTAACAGAGAAGCAAAGGTTTTACAGCGCTTAGGCAATGAGTGTCCTCAAATTCCCCGACTTTTCGCCTACTTTCAAGAAAACGGCGAATTTTATCTAGTACAGGAGTTTATAGATGGGCACGATTTGAGTGAGGAAATTTTTCCTGGTAACAGGTTGAGTGAAGCTCAAGTGACACAGCTATTACAGGAAATTTTAGAAGTTTTGATATTTATTCATGATCAAAATATCATTCACCGAGACATTAAACCAGAAAACTTAATGCGTCGCAACACAGACGGCAAGATAATATTGATAGACTTTGGAGTTGTCAAGCAAATTAGCGGATTAGGTGTCAATTCTCAAGGGCAAACAAACATCTCCTTTATTGTTGGTACTTATGGCTATATACCTAGTGAACAATCGGGTGGAAATCCCAGGTTAAGCAGCGATGTTTATGCACTGGGGATGCTGGGGATTTATGCTTTAACTGGGGTCAAACCTAAAGACCTACCAAAAGACCACGAAACTCTTGAAGTCATTTGGCGAGATCGGGCTTCGGTTAGCCCCAGACTGGCAGATGTGTTAGATAAAATGGTGCGCTATGACTTTAAGAAACGTTATCAAACAGCAGCAGAGGCGTTACAAGCGTTAAGACCATCTTCATTACCGCCATCATTGCCATCACCGCTACCGTCATTACCAACCCCAACACGGCGAGAATTGAAACTTTATCAGAAAGTTTTAATTAGTACTGGAGTCGGGGTAAGTGTGCTCATCGGAGTAGGATTGCTATTTATGAGTTTTTGGAGACCATTCCCAGATGATTTGGGACAATTCATCGCTGGTGTACGATTGGTTTGCCCACACAGAGATGTACCACCTTTACAAAACATACCAGGTACGCGAATAGAG
Source organism: Scytonema sp. PCC 10023 (assembly GCF_963920835.1). Taxonomy (NCBI): domain Bacteria; kingdom Bacillati; phylum Cyanobacteriota; class Cyanophyceae; order Nostocales; family Scytonemataceae; genus Scytonema; species Scytonema sp. PCC 10023. The sequence goes on along the minus strand of NZ_CAWUDP010000189.1, from coordinate 1,248 downwards.
AGGGGAGCAGCTTATGAGTTTTCAAATGTTAAACCACTGACAGGCAGAGGTACCATTATCTACGATACTGGAAATAAATATTATGGAGATGTAAAAAATGGTTTCTTAGAAGGTTGTGGAACCTACGAATATGGCCCTCAAGAGAAGAATTTTCACAGCTATATAGGTCAGTTTAATATCAATTCTCAACAAGGCGTAGGAAAATTGATATTCAAAAATGGTTGTAAATATATAGGGGAATTCAAAAAAAACAATTATGATGATAAAGGAATTTTTATACCTAAACACGGTTTGCCTGTCTGGGGAACTTGGCATCAGGGAAAATTGGAAGGGAGTAATAATACTTTTTATATCTGCAATTAATTTGTAAGAAATATTATTTTTAAATACTTTGACTTCTCTAGTGTTTAAATAACCAAACTGGTTATGCAAAGTATGATATCAATCGTCAAAAAACGCATTTTACAAGCTTTACTTCCTTAGAGCCTTTTGCTGTCTTTCTTCCAACAAGTACTAGCCAGCAGTGTAAGCGCGTCTTGTTAACAAGAATACCTCAGTCTCAAGAAACTCTCGGTTAATCGCATTAATTCCTGTTTGTTGACAAAATTTTAGGCGATTGCCCGAAGGGCAGTGGGCTAAGTCCCAGAGGGACACGCTGCGCGAACCCCCAATCGCTTTGACCATCAGAAAATACATCAAACGAGAAATTCTGATTCTTTTCTATATTAATAAAATCAGCTTTTTGTCAAGACTAATTTAGATGTGCTTACCCTGTACTAACCTGCGATAAGTTTATTTATGTCTTCGGTGTGTTTTGATATTTAGAGGAGTGAGAAATGAATCAAAAGTTACTTACAAAGTTGATATTAGTTTTATCTAAAACTTCTTTACTGGCTATTACGAGTTTAGTTATTTCTCTACAACCATCCCTAGCGCAACCTACGGCTGTTAATCGATCACCAAGAACAGCGTCAACCTTACCATCTGCAAAAAATCCCATCAGCCAAACACCTCCAGAAAATCCAACACCAGGTATAACACCTCCAGAAAATCCAACACCAGGTATAGAACGTCAACAGAATCCAACACCAGGTATAGAACGTCAACAGAATCCAAGACGAAATCAGCAACCAAATACCGATACTCCCTCACGAAATCAGCAACCAAATACCGATACTCCCCCACGAAATCAGCAACCAAATACCGATACTCCCCCACGAAATCAGCAACCAAATACCGATACTCCCC
>NZ_CAWUDP010000188.1:0-8399 GCF_963920835.1 Scytonema sp. PCC 10023 | reverse complement strand
CACAGGAAATTTAGTCAGGAGTTTTTCTCACGATCGCCCCCCCCTGAACGGATACCAAAATTATTAAGAATCTTGTTTGTCTTTAGCGCTGAAATCTCGGGACGGTCGAGGGTAATTATTGCCATTTTTCTTTCCTTGAAGTTAATATGGTCTTTTGCCACACTCTTCTGAAAATAAATAACCCACCACTTGACCAACAGAACGGCATCTTCTCCAGAGGTGCCTATTTTGTTTATTATAAGGCGATCGCTTTTTTTTAGAGTATTTTTAGCCAAAACATAGGAAGCTTTTAAAGGCTTGGCTATATTCGATTAAGGTTTACATCTTAGTACATTTTCTACTTATCAGCATCTTACTACTTGGGTGGGTGCTGATTTTTTATTGGCGGCTCAGCTTCTTAACCATTAAGGGTAACCAGGCTAAAGCTTGTCACCAGGCACTACAACAGTAGAAAAAATATAAGCGTTGCTTGCCAGGTATCGGCGATCGCTTTTAATCCGGCTCATAAACTTCCTCTGTCCCTCAATAAGCTTCCCGACAAGACATCCGGCAGACGCTCGACCAACTTTATCCATATCAGATCCATCGTGTTGGTTAACTCCATAACGACCCTCCGCGACCGCATCACCAATCCGCAACCCGTCCTCGTTGTCATCTCGACAAACTTTGACATCAGCGACTTGAACCAATGCCTCATGTGGTCGCGAATTCCCATGCATCCCCACAGCCCACGCCCAATATTGACCGAATTGAATTCTCGCGGCTCCCGCTGGGTTCATTCGGTGGTAAGTGTAGTAAGCGCCAGGCTCACAAGTCGCTGCCCATGCTTCCACTATTTGAGCTTTCCCAAAATCATCTACTTGGAATAGAGCGCGGGTGTCGTTCCACTCGTCTAGGCGATCGCTGTTGAGGGTGCCGTCGGGATACATTCCCTCGATGTAGACAATATTGAATACATCGCTCCCTCTAGCAATCCAATAATTCTTCTTTTGGTAGTAGCTGATGATTTTTTCCATCAGCCCTTCGGCTTGGATGGGTGGTGGAGGTGGCGCGAGCTTCAAAGAAGTCTTGGCAACTTCATCAAGAATGCCATCAGCATTTGGAGCGCCAGAAAGTTTTTGGAATTTCATCAAGGCACTTTTACTGAGATTCCCCCACTTGCCATCTGCGTCCGGGTCGAGCAATCCTTGATTAATTAGTATTTGTTGGGCTTCTTTATTGTTCATGAATCCTCCTAATGTAAAGCGGCACTTAAAGCTTATTAAGCGCCGCAACTAAATTTCAGGGTTGTATGGTGATTTTTGAAGAGTTTCAGGTCTTGGACACCATGCTAACTCAAGCTTTTCTAAATGTCAGGTGCGTTCCCATGATTGAAAAAATTATCAATGCTTTTCTAGATGTGATTAAATCCCTTCTGCCCAACCACAATTTATCTACTCTTGCGTGGATAATTCGACTATCTTTCTTATCAGTGCTGGTAGTGGGAATAGTTTTTGGAATGAAGGACACGCCTTTAGGCGATCGCATTGGATTAAGTAAGCAAATTGAGTTACCACTGTTGACTCATACTGAAGTGATAAAGAACTTTCGTCAAAGTTATGAAGAAATATCACAGTTGAGGGAGTCAGACCCCAATGTTCGCGCCACGTTCCTCGTAGCATTGATAGATAATTCCACAAATAATATTGTGCAATCTCAAAACATTAAAGATACTAGGCTAATGTTTTGGGCATGGTCAGTACCCGTTGACAAATACTCCTACTTGGACGTATTTGAACGAGCTTTCAACAGTATCAAGGGAGAATTTCAAGCTAAGCTTAATGATGGTTCTTGCCTGAGTGGTGAGATTCAGAAACCAGTGCTAGAGCAGCTTAAGCGCGGTGTGTATGATTTTCAATCTACGCATTTCAGCGTATGTCCAGTCTTTACGAGCCAGAATAAAAGATTGGTTACCGCTGCGATCGCTCTCTATAAGCAGCCCGATTCGCTTCAGCTTTATTTTTATGAAGATAAATTGCAAAGGGCTGCCAGTGCAATTAGTACGCTTTTCTATAGTTTTAGTGAAAAGTATCAGATTATATTTGATTAGTTGCCATAGCTTCATCTATCTTGCTACGCCGAGGAATCGTAGCAAGATAGATTCATGCGCCTCTCACTAGCCAGGTGAGAGGCTTATCTTTTGTGATTTCCTCTGAGAAAATAGTGACAGTTCAAGCCGAGATGGAATAAAAAAAGAGTAATAAAGAAAGACTGATAGAATCCAATTCGGCTTGCCAAGCAATCTAGCTTGGTTTTTTTTATCAGAATCTTCTCAGAGGAAAGTTGTCAAAATAAAGGGTAAATGTTTTGATAGTGAGTGATACAGCTTTTTTTGTGATAGAAGAGGTCATCTCGTGTGCTTGGCGCGGGATATTTTTTGAGTAGATGAGTGAAGGCGAAGCCCGCAGGGCGGGCGGCTACGCCAACGCCTAAGATATCGAATAAAATACACGAGTACGCGTAAGCATAAAAAGGGGTACAAGTCCCACCCTTGGCGGTGGGCTTTTTGGTGAGTAAAATATTGTAGGTAATGCAAGTACTAGATTCTGACTACAAGCCCATGTGCCTGGTTGTGGGCTTTCCTTCTTTTTTGGAAATGTGTGTTATTTTGGGTCAAGAATGTCCCATGATTTCGTTTGGTAGATGACAGCAACCCTCTTTGCAGTGCGAGTCTGTAGAGAGGGTTTTCTTTCCTCTTAGAAAGAGAGTTTAAAATTGAAAATTCAACACATATAATATTTGCCCTTTGCTTAGCACGGGGGATCCATCGATAAATGATGGGTTTTTTTATGTTCCTTTTTCCTTAGAATTTAAGAGAGCCTTGCAATCATCCAGCGATGCGCGTATAAGCGCAATCGTCTTAGAGGGTGTTTATAAAGAAAAACTAAAGGGACGCTGGTAACTAATTCAAAAGTACGTACAAGGCGAGGAAGTCGTCCAAGCGTTAAGGGTGTAATGAGTCGAGCATAACCCCTATATACCAATACGGTTCAGATAAGACCAAAACCCTTAGTACGACCATATTGTAGAGACGCGCTGAATGAAAGCGTCTCTACAGAGAACGCGAATGCCACTAAAATCCTTAACTGAACCGTATTGCCCTATATACATCTAGACTTTATTTTGGATCACACATTGAAAGCCCTTGTCCTAAGTAGTACAAACTTGTCGTCGTCAAGGACGTTCCGTAATTGAATTTTTTGAGCAAGCTATCAAAGCGATGGTTAATTCGGATATACAAGCGCCATCTTTAATACCTCAAGTCTAGACCTGAATCCTTACACCATTGGTATGATCTGATAGGCTGATGTCAGGAGTCAGCCCCCAACCCATGTCTAGGCATTTTCTACGTAGCTGGCGATAAGTTATTGATAAAGCATCAGAGGGAACGTGGAGTTCGGCAGTTAAATCATCGGGTACGACTCTGGGGCGTTGAGACTCGATAACTTGCTTATCTTCCAGACAAACTTTCAAACTTTGCTTGTGGAAAATGCCATCTGCCCAAGGTTGAGTCAAAAAACTACGAAACTGGATGAACTTGGAAATCGTGGTCTGCTCGTCAACAGGAACGTGGGCGACAAATAAGATCAGTTTAGTAGGAATACCAATATAAGCAATAGCAAGGTTGGGCATGTAAAAGGTGTTCGTTGTTTTGATCTCTAAATAGTCTTTGCTGTGGGTAAATTTCCAGAAAAAGCCTCTGGGCTTATGCTGCTTGAGATTAAGCAACGCACTTGCGCCCCAACCTTCCAGACGGACTTTGTAGTCTGGCAGTCGTGGTTCCTGATTCATTCCACTGCCAAAGGAATGAGCATGGACAAAGGCTGAGTGACCAGGATCAATAGAGTTTTCTAATAAGCGGGTATAGTGAGCGTTGCATGTAGATTCTATTTCAACAGACCGCAAAGCAGAATCTGTAACTTCAGGAAATGATGGCAGTGGGGGACATTCTTCTGGAGGAAGGTCGCCCCAAAATAGCCAAACAAAACCGTATTTTTCCTGAACAGGATATGTATCTATGCGAGCTTTCTTGGGAATAGGCACACCAGGTTGATTGGCAGGAATTTCAATACAAGTACCGTCTGTAGTAAACTTCCAACCATGATAAGGACAGCGGATACAGTCGTTCTCCACCCAGCCATTAGACAGAGCAGCACCGCGATGGGGACATCGATCTAGCAAAGCCACTACCTCTCCTTGTGAGTTGCGGTACAGGACAAATTGCTGGTTTAATAGAGGAACTTGCTTTGGCTTGTTGGTAATAGCTGAGCTGAATTCACAGGCGTACCAAAAGTTTTTTAACATAATTTTCTCCTACTTTTGAACTGTCCGACTAGGAAGGGGATCACAGGAACCAGCAGTACACTACCCAATAGGTCTAGAAATACGGTGATGAAGATAAAAATTAATGGATTCAATTCAGGTAGGTATTAGGGGTGAGATCAATGCACTATAAGCGGTGTTGTCAGCAGAGCCAGGATAAATACTAAATCAACTGCAGAACCGACTAGAGTGCCAAAAATGCGTGTAGGCATAGCATTGCCAGAGAACATGACCAGCGTTCCCACAAACATCCACGGCCATTGGATTTCGCGCCAGATGTAGAACCCCACCACACCCACTAGTAAAGCAATCGCGATTGTCAGAATTGGTACGCTACAACTTTTAGGTTTGTAACGCAAACTGCCAGCAAAAGTTGTTGGTATCAGTTCCAGTCGGCGAAAGTCGGTTAGCAACCCAAACACAATCAGCCCCAGAGCGATCGCCCAGCAGCCATAGCATATAATTGGGTAGTGCGCCCACGTCACACCAGCATTGCAGGCGAGTTTGACAGCGACCACTACCAACAGTGGCACAAATAAATTGTGGAAGAGAAAACGCAGACGATTCAGTGATTCTAGCAAAGTGCCTTCATCAATCAGATGACCTACAGAAATGATTAGGTTGTCATAGATCATTCCAGTCAGTACGACAATTAGCAGAATAGTGCTCATTCTGGGCGCTTGTTGAAATAAGTTAATCCCCCAAATTGCCAACCCAAAATTTGCAACTGTGTATATCGGATATAAAAAAGTAGCCATAATTTTTTCACGGAATGCCAATTTTCCCGGACTGAATTTTCGTTGAGTATCTTGTGGTGAGAGCGTTTTTCCAACCAAGGTGAGTTGTTGCTGCTTCTCGGTTAAGAAATCAACGAGTTCGTCAAGATTTGGAAATGTTCTGATATATGATTATTCGAGTCATGTAATTGGCTGACGTGGTGTTCCATACCCCAACCCATCTCCAGGCATTGTTTGTGCAGCTTACGATAGGCGATTGACAAAGCGTCGGAGGGGACGTGCAGTTCGGCAGTCAAATCATCAGGTATCACTTGGGGGCTTTGGGACTCAACTATTGGCTTATCTTCCAGCATGGTCTTCAAAGCCCTTTTCCGGGCATCTCCATCAGCCCAAGGTGCAGTGAGAAAGTTGCGGAGAACAATCCACTTGCTCACCGTAGTTTTATCGTCTATCGGCAGGTGACTACTAAAAAGTATCATCTTGAAATGACCGATAGGAAAGTCAAATTCAAGCCGACTGATGTTGGGCATATAAAAAGATAGTGTTACGCTCAAAGGGCGTGAGCCTTGTTTGTTGAGGAAGTGTTTCCAGAAGCCTTTAGTTTTTTTAGACTGATTTGCTGTCACAGTAGCACTTGCACTCCACTCTTCTAGACACACATCGTAGTTTTCAATCTGTGGTTGGTCTGCAATCCCACTGCCGAAGGAATTAGCATGGATAAACGCCACATGAGAAAAGTCAATCACGTTTTCTAATACGCGAGTGTAGTGAGCGTTCCATTGAAGTTCGCCGGAAACGACTCGCCAACCAGGGGCATCAAATTCGGTAAGTGATGGAAGTGGAGGACGCTTTTGTTCCGCCAGGTCGCCCCAAAACAGCCAGACAAAACCGTATTTCTCTTGAACTGGATATGTATCTATGCGAGCCTTTTTGGGGATTGGCACACCAGGCTGATTGGCGGGGATTTGAATACAAGTGCCGTCTGTTTGAAATTTCCAACCATGATATGGACACCGGATACAGTCTTTCTCCACCCAACCATTAGATAGAGCCGCACCGCGATGAGGACACTGGTCTTTTAGAGCTACTACCTCTTTATTAGAGTTGCGGTATAGGACAAAATCTTGGTTCAACAGAGAAACTCGCTTAGGCTTGCTCGTAACGGCTGAACTAAATTCACACGCATACCAAAAGTTTTTTAACATATTTAAGAGTTACGCACTGTACAAATTAACCATAATACGCACTACGGAAAATGGAGGTTTCAGGCGCTTCATACAACCCTGATTTCGCTACATATTTACTATGTTGAGTGTTAGACATGGCTCAAAAGCCCAAAAATCGTATATTACATATATAAGATGTGTAAGTACTGGTATTTTCCCTTTGCCTTTGAATCAATACATAACAATAATGTAGTGTTGTTTATGTCTACTCTTAATTGCTTTTACTGGTCAGAATTTGCAATCTTTAATTTGAGAAAAATCAAAAATTTTCCCTAAAAATAATAATGTAACTACCTAAAGTAAAAAACAACGCTTTTGCAGCATAGCATGATTTCCAAGTCCTTATGTAAGTAGATTATGTTGCAAAGATTAACAGTTTGTTACAACCAATAATAGGATAGACAATATTGGATAAGTTTCCTACGAGCAATCGTGGAAGACCTTACAGAAACTTATGGAATAGGCGAAAAAAGCTGCTAATTCTCAAAAAAATTATACTTAACTTAATTGAAAAATGATGCCACCTTTTTCGCCAAAGTTGTCCAATTTTGTCTAGTTTAATGAACCAAGGATGGGCACAACCCAAGAACCAAACTTCTGCTAAGTGATACTTAGTATGTAAGCCCTAAGTTTATTAAACGCTATTTAACCGGACTTGATATTACTTGAAAACTATACCGGAATGCCAGAAACAATTTGCCGCTCAGCATCGGAGGCGCTTTGACCTATTACTCCTAGTCCTCCTTGAAGCCCATTTATTGCATTGTTAAGAGTGCCTTGAGCCGAATCTAATGTAGAACCTGAACTCCTACCTATCTCACCTACACCATTTACAACCCCGCCTGCTAGGGTATTTACTGGACCGCTTCCTCCTACTACTGCCTTCAGTTCCAGTTCATCCAGTTCAATAAACAAGTCTTCGCGCACTTCGGTTGCTTTCAGTTCAGTGTTTTGGTTAACCATGATAAAAATAATACTTTTGGATGATTGTAGTTTACATTTGCATAATAGCAACACCTTATTCTTCAGGAAACAAAAAATATCAAATTACCCACTTTTCCTACTTATCCTACTTAACTATCAAATATATAGGACTAGTATTTGATTTTTGAAAAAGCGACCTACTTCTGAAGAGACATAAAATCACTCGTCTGTGTTGCGGATAAACCACTCAAACATCCACTTGAAATGAGAGAATGTTGGAACTAAAGCGCAAAAACGTCGAACCCATGTTTTAGCCTGCAACCAAATGTCCTCAATGGGATGAGCGTTCCGGGCAATTAGGAGCAAAGCGACGAGCGTGAATCTTCCATTGTTCTTCAGGTAAACCTGGGGTTATGCCGAAATACGTGGCAAATGGGACACGTTGTAAAGTTTTGTTGCAGAGTGTGCTTTCTTGATTTACCAACTTGCCCATAAATGATAAAGGGACAATCAAGATTTTGCACAGTAAAATCAACTCTTCACCTCTTTCAGTGCCTCAAACTTGTCCATAAACAATCATTTTTGGCAACGTTTTTCTCTGAAAGCAGACACGAAATTTGGTATTTAAACAACTGTATAGCAGGGCTTTTAAGAATCTGCGTTAGAAAACTTTACAATGTGTCCCATTTGCCATGTATTTCGGCATACCCCCAACCTTGGTTTATCTCGCCTAAAAAGTCTTGGACAATATGCGAACGATGGTAAGAAGCACCATCCCAAAAAATAAGTAATTGCTGGTTTGGTGACTCGTCTAATAAATAACGTAGATAATTAACCGTATTATCTGAGTTACCTGCATTGTATGCTTTAACGAGTAATTTTCCTTCGACATAGTCCACAGCCCCGTAATATGTTTGCTTATCTCGCTCGTTAACTCAGATCTTGCACCAATAAAAATTGATTTAATTTAATTACTCCGTATTAAATTAAAAGCCTTAATTTAGCGATAAAAACCGATAAAAATCAGGTAGCCTTATCGCGCATCTTTTTAGCTTATACGGTTTTTTACGGTTAGGTGCAAGATCTGAGTTAACACGTATCCGTTCAGGGGGGGCGATCGTGAGAAAAACTCCTGACTAAATTTCCTGTG
>NZ_CAWUDP010000187.1:0-8424 GCF_963920835.1 Scytonema sp. PCC 10023 | reverse complement strand
CGATAGTTGGCGGGTAGCTGCCTGTGACAATAGCTCGGTGCCAGGTTAATATTTAAGCAAAAAGCCTCTCTGATTAAATTCAGAGGGGCTTTTAAAGTATGGTTAGCTTTTTGACAGACAACGGAATTTTTAACTGAATTTGAATTTTGCGAACTTTTCCATCCTTCCATAAAGTAACGTGAGTTCCACAGAACTAAAAAATAGCGGGAGATAGTGCTGGTTGGGGCAGATAGGTATAGGCAGTTAAACGAGCCATCAAGTTTGATAGTACCTGTAGGGTGTAGAACATGACTTGAGGAAATGCATAATTTTTATACTTTTATAAAATATTTTGCCTATTTTTTTGCAATTTTCATCTCTTCAAGCTTTCTTCAAGCTTTGTAAGTAAATTCACTGGTTTTATTTGTTAAACGAGATTTTACACTTTAATTAAGTAGCCTCTAGCTGGATTTTAGCTGTATAAATTGAGTAGCTAAAATTACTTGATATTGGGGAAGACAGGGATTGCATTACCACAAATAAACCCAAAAACGCATTTGTGCGAAGGAATAAGATATGCAAAAATCCCTGGCTGATGTTCTTGAGCAATATATTGCTCAAGATGCCTATGTAATTTGGCAAACAGGACACATTCCTACCAGCTTTATTGCCAATTTCACTGCAGCAATGGAAGCAAATCGTTATTACTATGACAATCCTCAATGGACTAAAGGCTATTTTGAAGCCTGTCACCGGGACGAAGCATTTAAGGGATGCTGGCGTGCTGCAATGGGTAGTTGGGATGACAAAATTGTCGTTGATATAGGGTGCGGTTCTGGCAATTTGTATGCGTCGTTGGGTGGTTCACCAAGACTGCTGATTGGTGTGGATATTTCTCGCACCTCTCTTGAAATGGCGCGAACAATTGGCTACACACCGATCCTTGCAGACGCCCACAACTTACCCTTTATCGACGGATTTGCAGATATCGTTGCACTCAATGCAACTTTACACCATTGCGACAATATGACTCAGGTTTTGGCAGAAGCAGCGCGTTTGGTTCGTCCTGGTGGACTGTTGATTACCGATCATGACCCACAAGTGACTGCTTGGAACTGGAAAGGTTTGGGTATGCTTTTGTATAAGATACGGGTACCGATATATCGGTTAATGAGCGGTGGTAAATTTATGTCAAAAAAAGAACATGATGCCATGATTGCAAGCGAAACCCACCACATACCCGGTGCTGGTGTTACGCCAGAACTTTATTACCAAACTTTGGAGCCTCTTGGCTTTACAGTGAAAGTATATCCTCACAACCACACTCTTGGAGCGGAAGTCTTACAAGGCATTTATGGTCGATCGCACATGAAGTTATCGTTTCAGCCAATGGTTGTCTGGTATTAATCCCAATTCACCAGAAGCGGCATTATCTCTAATGTCTGTTGCCAGACGCAATGCCTAAGGCTCAAAACTTGCATTCTGCCAAACCTAAATAACGCACACCTTCTGGGTTAACTTCAAAACGGCAAGGTAAAACTTCTAAACCAAGGTCGATGCCAGACCTCAACAGTCTACCATACATAGGGTCAGCACTATCGCCAGGAGCAAACTCAGTGCAATCACCTCGATTTATAAAGTAAAGCATGACCGCACGATTGTGGGGCAGGAGTGCTGTCAGTTCCCGCAAATGCTTTTGTCCTCGTGTTGTTTCTGTGTCTGGGAATAGTGCCAACTTGCCCTGCGCCCAAGTTGTATTTTTTACTTCCAGATATATATGACGGCTATTTTCAGTTAATACCAATTTACCACTATTTAGAAACAAATCGCTAGATGGGATGTTGAAGTTTGTATGTGGAAATAACAAGAAGTCCACCCGACTTGATTTATTTTCCCCGTAGGGAACTTCGGTGCGAATTTGGCTATATCCCAATTCTGGAAAAAGGTATTTTTCTAAAGCTAATTTGATGATCCTATTGGGTAAATTAGTATTTATGCCTACCCAAGTGGGTTCGTTATCATGTACCTGGATCATTTCCCAGGTATAGAGAAGTTTGCGGTTAGGATTATCACTGTAAGACAGCTGCACTGCACTCCCAGGAGTACAAAGTCCTGTCATTGGTCCTGTGTTGGGGCAGTGCGCTGTTACAATTTCCCCAGAAGCAAGTTCAACATCGGCAAAAAATCGCTTGTAGCGTCTTAGCAAGACACCAGGATACAGGGGTGGGTAGCGGTAAAGGTAGTCATTTGTCATTTAGTCATTTTCATGAACAATTTGAAATGAGTCAACTGAAGACTGAAATCTGAAGTGTAAAGTATGAAGTACTTCACCCTTAAGCTTTCAACCTGACTTTATCCTGCAAACAAATGCCATGAATGACGAATTTTACAATAAAGGATTGGAAAAAGCCCAGCAAAAAGACTATGCTGGAGCGATTGAGGAATTTACCCGTGCTTTGCAGCTAGCACCTTACTTTGCTCAAGCTTACTATCAACGAGGTTTAGCATACTATGATTTAGGAGAAATACTCAGTGCTGTTTCTGACTTCACAGAAGCGCTGAAGCTTAATCCCCAAAGTGTGGAAGCTTATTACTGTCGCGCCTTGGCACGAGTGGCGCTGAAAAATCTGCCAGGGGCGCTTGCAGATGTGGAACAGGTGATTCGTCTCAATGTAAATTATGCGCCTGCTTATAATTTACGGGGGACAGTGTGCCGTAAACAAGGGTACATTCAAGATGCGATCGCCAACTTTAAAAAAGCGGCAGAATTATATCTACAGCAAAAGGACACAGAGAACTGTCGCCAGTGTCTAGAAAAGATTAAACAGATCCAACCAAAAGAACAACCTGCTGCAATTGTGCAAGCAACTCCCACAATTGCGCCAATCAAATCTGAAAAAGAATATTTCGCGCAGTTACTGGAAAAAGCAGAAAAGGGAGACACCCGCGAGGCGATGGAGGATTTAAACTGGGCGTTGCGCGTTGATCCACAAGATGCACAAGCCTACTGCTGTCGAGGGGTGGTGCGTTGCAAACAGGGAAATTATCGAGAGGCTATCTCCGACTTTAACCAAGCACTGCGACTAAATTTTGATGATGCCATAGTTTACCGCAACCGAGGAAAAGCGCGTTCTCATCTAGGAGATCATACTGGGGCGATCGCTGATTTTAACTCTGCACTCCAGATGCAACCCCAAGATGCAATGCTGTATGTTGCTAGAGGCAATGCCTATCGAGTCATGGGGAATTATCTTGGTGCAATTAACGACTATACCCAAGCATTGCAAATAAATCCCGATGATGCAACAGCTTACTACAATCGTGGCATTGCCTACACTTGCTTAGAAGAAATGGAACGCGCTGTTGAAGATTATCAGCGTGCAGCAAGTATGTTTTGTGAAAAAGAAGACTGGGGAAATTACCAACAAGTCTTAGATAGCCTCAACAAAATCAACTCTCCTAGCTCTAACTCAACAAACGCGAGGTATAAGTTACTACGACAGCGCCTGTTGAGACTGGTTGGAGGATATTGGGAAATAGCCCAAAGATTGATTGATCAGGCGAAGTACGACTATCCAGGAATGTCAGAGGAATGGTATTTGCAAAAAGTGATCGGTGATTGGGAACGCGATAGAGGATAGATAAGGTTTAGTGATGCGATGATTCCTATATCAACTGCAATATTCCCCGCTATGCGGATAATGCCCCATTACCAGAATTTCAGGATGTGCGATGGGCAAAGCCCCGCATAATTGCGATGGCGCTTTTCTCTCACTGAGTCCAGAGGACACGCACTCGCGTTCGCGAACGCAAAAGGAATGAATTATGAATGTAACCCTACAATTACCCCCAGTTCTCAAACTTACTGATGAGCAATTTGAACAACTCGCCGCTGCTAACCGAAATTTGCAGCTCGAAGTTACTGCCAAGGGAGAATTAATTATCATGCCACCCACTGGGGGAGAAACAGGAAACCGTAATTTTGATTTATCAGGTCAACTTTGGTTCTGGAACCGTCAAAATGTATTAGGAAAAGCTTTTGATTCCTCTACAGGTTTTCGGTTACCTAACGGTGCAACTCGTTCCCCTGATGCTTCTTGGGTGAAAATGGAACGATGGGATGCTCTCACTGCGGCGCAAAAAAAGAAATTCTTGCCTTTGTGTCCGGACTTTGCGGTAGAACTCGTTTCAGAAAGCGATGAGCTAGAAGATGTTCAGGAAAAAATGCAGGAGTACATTGCCAATGGGTTGCGTTTGGGTTGGTTGATTAATCCTAAAGATAAGCAAGTAGAAATTTATCGCCCTAACCAAGAAGTTGAAATTTTACAATCTCCTTGCACTCTTCAAGGTGAAGATGTTTTACCAGGATTTATTTTAGATTTGCAGTTGATTTTTGAATAGAAGTACCTCACCTCCTAGCCCCCCTAGAACATCGATTCACTAAGCACAAACCTAACCCCCCAGCCCCCTTTCCTATAAGGGAAGGGGGAGCCAAATTCTCCTGCCCTCGTAGGGGAGAGGTTCTTCCAAGTACTAATAGTTGGCTTTCTACTATTTTTGAACATCGGCGCAGATTAAACAAAAATTTGCAAGCTAGCCCTAGTTTGAAAAAATACTTTTTGGAAGCTCATGATTGACAATTATTGCTGGCATTAACACTCACTTAACTTACGCAACTAGCAACGGTTTTGTAGGAAGCATTCTCGGTTCTGGTAGTGGTTTGTTCTCTTCTTTCAACATCTCAACAAAAGTCTCAATTACTTCCTGACCATTTTTGGCTGCTTCTTCATAAGTCCTACCATGCGTATGAAATTGCTGCCAGGGGAACTCAGGCAAATGTACTAAAAAAAGTTTATCTTCCTCCGACCATTGAATTACCATGCTGTAGTGATAGCTCATTCTTCTGGCTCCTGTTTTTCTTCGTTTTCCGTGTTTTCCATTTCTTGCAATTTTTTCAGCACCCGTTGGATATTTTTTTCTAAATATAACGGAGCATCATCGCCGTCTTTGCCCGGTATGGTTAGGGGTTCTTCGGGTAACAACGGATGCTTCCAATATGTATGACTTCCTTTACCTCTTCCTGGTTGAAGGATATAGCCAACTTTTGACACCATTGCTTTCAACTCTCTCACTTTTTTCGGCATTACCCCTCACAGCCAACTCTCATTTATTTTCTCTGCTAAAGAGTCAAAAATCCAAGTCTAATTGTCAGTATTTTAGCTGAAAGCAGAAGAAGCCCCACACTGTAACGGTACTCCGTTCAGCGTTGGGATGAATTCTGGGCAGTGAGGAATTGACCGACGAGTGATATTGAGCGTAGCTCAATGCACAATGTTGGTCGATGACGAATTGCCAATCTCCGTATTGGGCAACCTGTCAACAAGCGTCTTCCACAATTTGAGTAACCGTCTTATCTTTGCTTGCAGCATATAATCGTAACTTATTTAATCTTTTTTCTGACATCCTTACATTTCATCTTGTTGTCTTCATTTTTAACTACCCAACGTTGTCACATTTATGCTAAGATTGAGGAGTACAGGTTAAACAAAACTAATAGCTAACCGCTTCCTGTACGTTGTACCTTGACAACTCAGAGTATGGGGTTCCATTCAGTAACTAGACTATTCGTAGTCGCTTTTCTGTGGATGGGTAAAACTCTGACAGTACTAAGGTGTTTGAACATTTTTGTACTTGTTCAACTGTGCGGAGGGGCATCTCGTGCAGTCTAAACAAAGCTCAGTTAATGTCCGACGGGATACCGGGAGTCGCTGAGAAGCCCACACCGAATCAAAGATTACGGTGTGGGAGTATGTCACATGTGATACCCCTGCATAAGTGGTTGTGGCGATAAGCAAAACTCCGCCTGAGGCGATCGCACAAATCCCATCAATCCCAATAAATGCGTAGACGCACACCGGCTTGTCATCAGACATCGCACTTTCCCATTAATCCAATAAATGCGTAGACGCACAGCGGTGAAGCAGCGCTGCAGGAGGGTTTCCCGGAGCAGGCGACTGTGAACCCGAAGGGCTTGTCGTCAGACATCCCACTCTCTTATCAACCCAAATGCAATTTGCTGCAAAGCAGCAGCGCTAGCCCCGATAGGCGTAGCCGTGCCCTAGGCATAGGCGGCGCACTCAAAGGACGCTATCACACTTTCTCCCATCAATCCAAATCCGATCGCTTTGGGACTTTGGATATACTGAAAATAGAAAGAACTAGTCAAGAACAATTGAATGCATGACAAATCGTGAAGAATTGATCCAGGAAATCGAACAAGCTCCTGATGATATAGTTGAGTTGGTATTAGATTTTTTTCATAGAGTAAAAGCAACACGCAAAACCCATCCTTTGGCAAAATTTGCAGGTATTTTAAGTGATAGAGAAGCGGAAGAATTAAAAGAGGCGATCGCCACAGAATGTCGGCAGGTGGATGTGAATGAGTGGTGAGATTGCCCTGGATACCTCTGTGGCAGTGCGTTTTTTGAATGGAGACACAGCCATCGTTTCACGGGTACTAGCATTACCAGAGGTGGTTCTGCCTACCGTCGTAGTGGGGGAGTTACTTTTTGGCGCGGAAAACTCTACTCGTCCATTACAAAATTTACCTCGTTATCTGGAGTTTATTAAGGCTTGTGTAGTTCTGCCATTAGGTCGAGAAACAGCAGCAGTCTATGCTCAAACCCGACTGGCTTTGAAACGGAAGGGACGACCAATTCCAATGAATGATGTTTGGATTGCGGCACAATGTTTAGAGCAGGGTTGGATATTAGTGACAGATGATACAGACTTTGACTATGTTGATGGCTTGATGTTAGAGCGTTGGTAATTCAATCTATGGATACTGAGTACGATTTTAGTCAAGGTAAACGTGGAGCAATTCAGCCTACAGGCGAAGGTAAAACAAGGATTACAATTCGGTTAGATGATGATATTTTGATGTGGTTCCGCGAACAAGTCCATCTTGCTGGTGGTGGAAACTATCAGACTTTGATAAATAATGCATTGCGTGAATATGTGCAACAGCGTCGGGAATCTTTAGAGGAAATTTTACGGCGAGTTGTACGGGAAGAATTGAGTCAGATAAATATGCCGGTTAATGAGTAGAATAATCGTACACTCCCATCAACCCAAATAAACGCGATCGCACAAATCCACAAACCCTAATAAATGCGATCGCACTAATCCGACAACCCACTAAACGCGATCGCACAAATCCCATCAATCCCAATAAATGCGTAGACGCACACCGGTGAAGCAGCGCTGCAGGAGGGTTTCCCGACAGCAGGCGACTGTGAACCCGAAGGGCTTGTCATCAGACATCGCACTTTCCCATCAATCCCAATAAATGCGTAGACGCACAGCGGTGAAGCAGCGCTGCAGGAGGGTTTCCCGACAGCAGGCGACTGTGAACCCGAAGGGCTTGTCGTCAGACATCGCACAAATCCCAACATCACAGACGCGATCTGCAGCAAAGCAGCAGCGCTAGCCCCGAAGAGGGCGCTACGCAAACACTATCGCACTCTATCTCCTCAACCCTAATAAAAATGCGATCGCATTTAACAACATAAACTCTAAAATTGCTTAACGGGCAGTAGCAGAGCGTTTACGACAGATTCCCTGCTCTTGGATTTACGGATAATAGCCTGGAAACTTTTTGAGACTCCACTCTCCTGTGCCACCAGAAGTCGCGCACATTACTTAATAAGGTGTCTCACTTGGGACATTTATCAGTGAAAACTTGATAAAACTGTTGATTTGTCGTATATTCTACCACCCAAATAGCCCACGTATCCGCCGCCACAGTTTTTTTCACGAGCGCCATAGATGATTCAGCCAACCCCAAAATCCTTGCTGAGCTGCTACAGGTGCATTCTGTTGCGAAAGACGCTCAATTGCATTGTTGCAATCTTGGACTTCGGAATCGAGTCCCATTGCTTGACACAATTCACGGGCATTGCGATAAGCACTCAGTGCGTCTGATTCCCGATTTATGTTTTCTAATGACAAACCTAAATTGAACCAAGCGTTTCCTTCTCCATTGCGATCGCCGATTTCTCTAGCTATATTCAAAGACTGTTGGTGAAATTCAATCGCCTGTTGGTATTGTCCCAAGGATTGGTAAGCAAGTCCTAAATTGCCCAAGGCGGTTCCTTCGGCATTGCGATCGCCAATTTCTCTAGCTACATTCAAAGACTGTTGGTAAAATTCAATCGCCTGTTGGTATTGTCCCAAAGATTGGTAAGCAAGTCCTATATTGCTCAAGGCGATTCCTTCGCCATTGCGATCACCAATTTCTCTAGCTATATTCAACCACTGTTGGGAAAACTCAATCGCCTGTTGGTACTGTCCCAAAGATTGGTAAGCAACTCCTAAATTGTTCAAGGCGCTTCCTTCGCCATTGCGATCACCAATTTCTCTAGCTATATTCAACCACTGTTGGGA
>NZ_CAWUDP010000186.1:0-8520 GCF_963920835.1 Scytonema sp. PCC 10023 | reverse complement strand
GTCAGAAAAAGCGTGAAGTAATTGCGATCGCCTACCTTCAAGGAAGAGACAAAGGAGACCGTGGGACGCGGGGGACGCGGGGGCAACTAGGATGGGGATTGAACCCCAACGCTCGCCATTGCAACTTATAGAAGATGGGGTTTTAGACCCTTGGGGCTTGAGCCCCAGACCGGAGTGCAAACTCTCCGCGTCTCCGTGTCTCTACGCCCCGCGTCTCTTTGATCAGTTCTGATGTCCTGTGGTCAGACACTCGACTAGCATCTGCCACATCCCAGTATCGGTCAGAGAAACCATCTACCAAACCACCGACTACAGATGATGGAGTGAAAATTGTACCTGCAACGGGGTGGGTGTTCGACGGGAAAGGGAATGTTACCGCTTCATTAAAACCGGAAAAATCTGCCAGCCTCATTACTAATTAGTTGGTTTAGCGCCAACGATCTGGGCGGAAAAATCGCCCAAACGTAGATTTTTCGGAAAAAATGAGTATTTATACATGGGCGATTTTTCCGGAGGCTGGCAGATTTTTCTACGTTTAGACCCAACCCTCATCTCCCATGCTTCCAGTGCAAATAACTTGGGATCTACTCCTGCTTGCCAAAAGAGATGATTTGGGGAGTGGCGATCGCCCCAACTGCATAAGTCGCAGCTGTTACACCTAAAACCCTTATGGTAAGCATTGCGCCCCAACCTCATGGAAGGGGCTTTTTTCGGACAACACTGCGATCATCGCCCCAACTGCATAAGCCATCTTCACCTGCACCTAAGAATCATTAAGCGCAAGCTAATGTTATGTTCTTCAGCCCCTTCCACAAGGTTGGGGTTTTACTTTTTGCGTAAAATGGCTGCACCGACAAACTAGCAGCAGCACAACGTACCCCACGTGGTAAGCGATCGCCCCAACCGCATAAGCTGTCTCTACCTACATTTAAAAATTATCAAAGAGACGCGGGGCGTAGAGACAAAGGAAAGCTCTGAGTTTGCACTCCGGTCTGGGGCTCAAGCCCCAAGGGTCTAAAACCCCATCTTCTATAAGTTGCAATGGCGAGCGTTGGGGTTCAATCCCCATCCTAGTTGCCCCCGCGTCCCCCGCGTCCCACGGTCTCCTTTGTCTCTTCCTTGAATAGCACAAGCCAATTTTGTTGCCCCTCCTTTGGTGGAAGGGGCTTTGCTTTTTGCGATTGCCCAAAGGGGCACTGCCAAAGGCAATCGCATAGCTGCATAAGTTGATGCTGCCTGCAATTAATAATTGTCATCTGGGTGCGTCATTAAGTACCACCGCTAAAAAGCCCCTCTACCTCACGAGAGGGGCTTTTTTTTCGGACAACACCGCGATCATCGCACCCAACTGCATAAGTCTCGTTTGCTTACATTTAAGACAAGCCAATGTCACATTCTATTACCCCTTCCCGGAAGGGGCTTTTTTTTCGGGCAAGAAGACGATTGGCTCTGCCAGCGCAAAAAGGCTCTAGCCCAAACTGCAAAAGCCTCTCCTGCCTGCACTTAAGAATCATTAAGCGCAAGCTAATGTTACGTTCTCCTGCCCCAACTTTGTGGAAGGGGCTTTTTTGTGAAAGTAGATGCGCCGACGATCTAGAGGTTACTGCTAGGTGTTGCGTTAGTAAACGGACAAAAAACAACGCTTCACGTAGAAATATTTTTATCAAAGAGACGCGGGGCGTAGAGACAAAGGAAAGCTCTGAGTCTGCACTCCGGTCTGGGGCGACAGCCCCAAGGGTTTAAAACCCCAATTTCTATAAGTTGCAATGGCGAGCGTTGGGGTTCAATCCCCATCACGCCTATATCTCCTTTGTCCCCGCGTCCCACAGTCTCCTTTGTCTCTTCCTTGAATCTATGCAGGCTCATAGAGAATTGGTGTAACGCACCGAGAAAGATGCCGATTTTATGCCGATACGGGAATTCCCGTATCGCTTCCTCTAAGATTTTTTTTGGAAAGGCTTAAACGCGCATCCACGCTTGCAGGCGATCGCGATTCGGGGCACAAATTCCCTTGCGATTGCGATTCGGGGCACAAATTCCCTTGCAATCGCCCTCCAAAATCCTCCTCTGAGACGATTGCGCTTATACGCGCATCGGTGAATGCGATTGCCCCTTGGGCACTGGCACCTTTGCAATCGCCCTCTCAAATCCTCTCTTGAATTCTCTGCAAAAAAGTAAAACAAACAAAACAAAAGCGCCCTGTCTTCCATCCAGACTTGACGCTTTGCGTAAATAAGTTGTTCTAAAGCCATAATAACGAGTATCAGAGATCCTCTCCAAATTCCTCTCTTGAAATATCTGCAAGATAGTAAAAAACCCTTCACAGACTCGCACTGTAAAGGGGGCAATTCCTCATCTACCAAAGGATATCAATGGGACATTCTTGACCCAAAATAACACACATTTCCGAAAAAGAAGGAAAGCCCACAACCAGGCACATGGGCTTATAGTCTGAATCCAGTACTTGCATTACCTATAATATTTTATTAATCAAAAAGCCCACCGCCAAGGGTGGGACTAGTACCCCTTTTATGCTTACGCGTACTCGTGTATTTTATTCCATATTTTAGGCGCTCGCCTTCACTTTCTACTCAAAAAATATCCCGCTGGCAATCATGCGGGATGACCCTTATACCACAAAAAAGAAATCCACCACTATCAAAATACTTACTCTTTCTTGTGGCAAGTTTCCTCTGAGAAAGTAAATCAAAAAAAATACCAAGCCATATCACTTGGTAGGTCGGATTCTCTTAGCGTTTCCCTTCATTAATCTATTTTTTAATGTATTCTGGCTCAAAATGCCAAGTATTTCTCAGAGGAAAATTAAATAGATAAACCCCCCAAGGTTGCATGAAGGGGCTTTGGTAGTACACCATCTTACAGGCAACCAAACTAGCACAGATGGTAAGCTATGGCAACTAATCAAATATAATCTGATACTTTTCACTAAAACTATAGAAAAGCGTACTAATTGCACTGGCAGCCCTTTGCAATTTATCTTCATAAAAATAAAGCTGAAGCGAATCAGGCTGCTTATAAAGTGCGATCGCAGCGGCAATCAATCTCTTATTCTTGCTAGTAAAAATTGGACAAATGCTAAAGTGTGTACTCTGAAAGTCATATACACCGCGCTTAAGTTGCTCCAACACTGGCTTTTGAATTGCGCCACTCAGGCATGAGCCATCATTCAGTTTAGACTGAAATTCCCCTTTTACGCCGTTGAATGCGCGTTCAAACACGTCCAGATAAGAGTACTTGTCTACAGGCAGTGACCAAGCCCAAAACATCAAGCGAGTGTCTTTCACTTCATTGGTTAAAACAATATTATTTGTTGAGTTATCCACCAAAGTCACGAGAAAGCTTGCTCTAACGTTTGGGTCTGATTCCCTTAATTGTGATATCTCTTCATAGGATTGTTTAAAATTCTTGACCACCTCAGTATGAGTGAGCGCTGGCAATTCTACTTGCTTACTTAATCCGATGCGATCGCCTAAAGGTGTATCTTTTATTCCAACAACTATACCTACTACCAGCACTCCTAAAAAAGATAAGCGAATTATCCAGGCAGGAGTGGATAAATTTTGATTAGGTAGAAGAGATTTAACGACGTCTAAAACAGCATTGATAATTTTTTCAACCATGGCAGCACCTGACATTTATGAAAGCTTGAGTTAGCATGGTGTCCAGACCTGAAACTCTTCATAAATCCACCATTAACCCTGAAATTTACTTGCGGCACTTAATCAAGTTTAAGTGCCGCTTTAGTTAGGAGAAATCTATGAACAACGCAGAAGCTCAACAAATATTAGTTAATCGTGGATTGCTCGACCCTCCGGCAGATGGTAAATGGGGCAATCTTAGCAAAAGCGCTTTGATGAAATTTCAAAAGCTCATTGGTGTCCCCGAGCCAGATGGAATTCTTGATGAAGCGGCTAAAACCTCTTTAAGGCTTGCGCCACCATTACCACCCATTGAAGCTGAAGGGCTGATGGAAAAAATCATCAGCTATTACCAAAAGCACAATTATTGGATAGCTCGGGGAAGAGATGTTTTCAATATCGTATATATAGAGGGGATGTACCCAGACGGAACCCTCAATAGTGACCGATTGGACGAGTGGAACGACACCCGCGCTTTATTCCAAGTAGATGATTCTGGCAAGGCTCAAATAGTAGAAGCGTGGGCAGCGACTTGTGAGCCTGGTGCTTACTACACTTACCACCGAATGAATCCAGCGGGAGCCGCCAGGATTCAATTCGGTCAATATTGGGCGTGGGCTGTGGGGATGCATGGGAATTCGCGACCACATGAGGCATTGGTTCAAGTCGCTGATGTCAAAGTTTGTCGAGATGACAACGAGGACGGGTTGCGGATTGGTGATGCGGTCGCGGAGGGTCGTTATGGAGTTAACCAACACGATGGATCTGATATGGATAAAGTTGGTCGAGCGTCTGCCGGATGTCTTGTCGGGAAGCTTATTGAGGGACAGAGGAAGTTTATGAGCCGGATTAAAAGCGATCGCCGATACCTGGCAAGCAACGCTTATATTTTTTCTACTGTTGTAGTGCCTGGTGACAAGCTTTAGCCTGGTTACCCTTAATGGTTAAGAAGCTGAGCCGCCAATAAAAAATCAGCACCCACCCAAGTAGTAAGATGCTGATAAGTAGAAAATGTACTAAGATGTAAACCTTAATCGAATATAGCCAAGCCTTTAAAAGCTTCCTATGTTTTGGCTAAAAATACTCTAAAAAAAAGCGATCGCCTTATAATAAACAAAATAGGCACCTCTGGAGAAGATGCCGTTCTGTTGGTCAAGTGGTGGGTTATTTATTTTCAGAAGAGTGTGGCAAAAGACCATATTAACTTCAAGGAAAGAAAAATGGCAATAATTACCCTCGACCGTCCAGACATCTCAGCGCTAAAGACAAACAAGATTCTTAATAATTTTGAGTACACTTACTTTGCACTTCAGTGGTTAAAAGACGCAGGAAACAGTACTCAGGTGATTGACACTGATGAATTTGAATCCCAATGGGGGATTAACAACACTGAGCTATTACGCCACCTTCAGAGCCTGGAAACGAAAAAAGCACTTAAAATCACCCCAACTGAAATGACAATTACCTGGGGGCAGAACGAAACAACAACCATTTCTCAAGAAGAAGTCCTGAGCATGAAAAAGGATGGACTGATTAACAATACTGCTTATGTCTACTACGCTCTACTTTTGAACAAAGGGGGAGGACTAGCACAACCAGTTTCCCCTGACACTTACTCTGTCGCTCCTTGGAGCATCCCACCCGCGACACTCCTTAATGAATTAGGGAACATTTCCAGTAAAACCAATGAAGACGGAAGCAAGGTTATCACCCTTGACCTGTCCACTATTTCTGTTGTTTGGTTGATTTAATTCTTGTATGCAAGCTGTTTATGATGGCGATGAATATAACCCAATTCATAAACAGCCTCTAGCAACCATAGCTATTTTTTCAAGAGAAGAAGCATGATTAATATAGAAGAACAGTTAGACTCTCTGCTACTTCGTGCAGAGATAATAGACAACACAACTTATACTTACTTGAAGTTACGCTCACAATCTCCCGTTACTCCCTCACCTGTCGATGCTTTCGCCATAATCGACAACAATATCGGGTATCGTGAGTTGTTTGCAGCGATGTGCAATTTAGCTCAAAAAAGAATTATTAATTTTAGATTTCCTCGGTGGAGAGTACAGCTTTATAATAATTTCACTAAAAAGATTACTGAAGCTGAAGTTAGGCGATCGCTTGATACTGTTGGACTTCCAACATATATCTACAACGCGATAAAAGCAGAGCAATGGATAAAATACGGCACTCCATTGTTTATCGATTCCGCTTTTATGAAAAAATGGAATCTCTCTGATGAGCAGATGATTGCTAATTTCTCTAAAGTTATCAACGTAGATCTACGTTTTCTTGTAAGAGACTTTAACGATACTCTTGATTTTACTTGGAATCCGGAAGCAAGCGTCATTCCTAGCGAGGTTTCACTTGATGACATTAAACTCATTAAGTCCCAGGCAGGAACAAGTAAAAACCTTTATATCTTCTGGCTACTACAATACCAAGCGTCTGAAGACGGAGGTGACACAATTAATTTAAATGCGATCGCGAGAGCAAGCGGCGTCCCTACTGGTGATTTTATCTCAGCGCTTGCAAGCCTAAAACGAAGGGGAATGGTAGGGTATAGCCTAGATTTGCTCACAATCAATTGGCTTTCAGATATAAGTGTCTTACTAACTAACGAGGCTAAGTCTCTCAGTAAATTGTTCAAACCTGAAGCGCTTATGGCGTACAAGCTGAAGCAGTTAGAAAGTAATACAGTGAATATTAAAGATTTTTGCACTGAAAATGGCTTAATAAGCGACACGTTCTACGCTAATTTAAAAAAATTAAAAGCATCCGGGATTTTGAATTATTCCGCTGGAGAGTCCAATATTTTTTTCAAAGATAGCAGTAATTGGACAAGTGGGGAATCATCAAGTCGTAGCTCGTCAGATGACGAATAAGGACTTGAAATTTAAATTTGGCGAGACAAGTATAAAATGATTGCTTTCCGAGGAAAGTGCGATCGCGTAGCGTCTCCACAGGAGAATCGCCTTATTTTTTTGACACCACCAAGTAAACGGACTCATTACCCGCACACGGACGCGGCACAACCCCACACGCTCAGGTCTGCTCGTGAAGAGTGCCGCCCGGCTCGTTGAGACCAGCTTCGCGCTCGAAGACTCGCGCCAAGGAAGCCAGTAGGATAAAAAGTTATTGCCATCGATGGAGAAAACCAGATGAAAAACACGTTGATGGGGGCGTTCTTCACGAGTCGTCTAAGTTGATCAGTACTAAGTTTGTTGGCTCGTTCGGTCGGCGCGGTCGTTCGTAGGAAGGCGGTCACTCGCCACACTATTCGCTTACTCATCAAATCCTCACTTATTTATGTGTGGCGGTGCCGCCTCCGAACTTCACGCCGCGATTCATCCAGGGAAAAATTTTTAAAATTCTTCAAGAGAGGAATGACACGACTAGTCGCCGTCGCAGCTGGCGGTCATGGTTGCGTTGGTCGCTTTCATGGTTGCATTACTTTTTTTATGCACGTATACGTGCTATAATAGTATAAGTTTCAAGACTTCCGACCATGTTACAATCAATCTTTTCTCAATTCTCTTGCTTTGGTTTCTCCGGTTCCCGTCAGTGGTCTGGGTCTTTTGCACCTCTGACAGCTGCGGCTGATTCTGTCCCTGTTGGTGGGCGTGTGTTAGTGGGTTGTGCGCCTGGTGTTGATGCATTCTTTCGTTCCCGTTTCCCGTCGGCTGAAGTGTTCTCAGTCCGTTCTGGTCGGTGGGGTCGCGGTCGTGGCGCGTTCGCAGCGCGTTCTATCGCGTGTGTGTCGGGGGTTGTCGGGGGTGTCGGGGGTGGTCTGTGGGTGTCCTTCCCGTCGTCCGCTTGTCCCGCTGGTCTTTTTCCTTCCGGTTCCGGAACGTGGGCATCATTAGCGTTTGCGATTGGTTCCGGTTTGCCGTGTCTCGTGTTTCTGGGGTCAATTAAGAGTCCTTCTGGTTGGGGTCTTTCTCCGGTTCCTGGTTCTCCCGGTTGGTTTGGCTGTTCCTCGGTTCTTGGTTTCGCTCCGGTTCAGCTTTCGTTGTTTTAGTTTTCTCATCAGGCCGTCACGGTGACTGGCAACAAACAAAAAGTGCAGCGCGAAGCGCTGCACTTTTTCATTAAAAGAGGCTCAGTTGAATTGCGTTTTGTCCAATCGCTAGGTGCTTCATTGCACGAATTCCCGTTTCATACACCATTGCACGGGCTTTTTTTTGATTCAGTTTTAAGTCTGCTCGTTTTCTCTGTCCGGGCAGTGGCTCAAAAAAGTATTGAGTTCTCACGCTATCGTTGCTGTAAAGGTAGCGGTAAAAGGTTCCGTTGATGAAATAAATCATCCCTCGACTCAAGAAAGTGCAATCGTAAATCAACGAAAAAGTGTTATACATATTATGTCTCTTGTTGTTTTGCAGGGGATGGGAGAGGGAAAAAAAGAATCTTTGGTCGGATGCCTTGTCCCTCTCTCTATTTAATTTTCAGAATTCTGGGAATTCTTCATACTCCTCAACGTCAAACCGCCATAGGCGTTGATTCGTTTCCTCTAAGAACCTGTCGCGTCTCTCGCTGAACTGATATTCATACTGCCCTTGGCTTTCTGCTCCTAAATACTTCCAGACCGCGAACACGTGCTTATCGAGTATCTGTCCATGTACTTTTTGATTCTCAAGCAGGTGTTTTTCGGCAATCGCATCCTCAGCGAAAGCTTTTTTAATCCCTGAGTAGGCGTGGCAAGTGCAGGTGACTTCATGTGGAGTAAGCCGCAACTCATAAAAATCACCCGTATTACCCATTGCAATCAACTCATCCCAATCGTTACCAGGCTGCAATTTAGGTAGAGTCGAGAGGGGGTATTATCCCCCGTCCCTCTCTGTTAGAACCGTACGTG
>NZ_CAWUDP010000185.1:0-8773 GCF_963920835.1 Scytonema sp. PCC 10023 | reverse complement strand
TTCCTCTCACGCCAAATCAGAGATTCTGGCGTGAGGCTCCTGCTGATCTAGCTGAGGCAAAGATTTTAACCCATTAAAATGGGCTTAAGCTTTGAGTGGGAGATTTATTGTACGGTTTATTGCAAGCTGACTTTTTACAGCGTCTGGAAAAAGTTAAGTTTGATAGATCGGCGATCGCACGCTGACACCAATCTTGTAGAAAAATACTTTAAAATTGCGGAATGAAGGAATTTGGGGTGGTATCCCACTTTGGGGTACCCCTAAACTTTTTAGTTAAGTTTTTGGATGTTATGCCACGAAGCACTTAATAATCCATCTTATGATATGAGCGACAATACGCCTGTAAAAAAAATCTTAATTCTGGCAGCAAATCCAAGACAAACATCACGCCTGCGGCTGGATGAAGAGGTGCGTAACATTCAAGAGGCGATACGTTTAGCAAAAAAACGCGATCGCTTTATCATAGAACAGCGTTGGGCAGTCCGTCCCAAAGATGTTCAGCAAGCCATGTTAGATGTAGAACCGCAGATTGTTCACTTTTCTGGACATGGTGCTGGGGATGAGGGACTTGTGCTGGAGGATTTAACCGGGAATCCAAAGCTCGTGGATGCACAAGCACTGGCGGGATTATTTCGTTTGTTTCAAGAGAAACTGGAATGTGTAATTCTCAATGCTTGTTATTCAGAGGTTCAAGCTGAGGCGATCGTTCAACACATTGGCTGTGTGATTGGTACGAACCAAGCAATTGGAGATAAAGCTGCAATTACATTTGCCGAAGGTTTTTATCGTGCGATAGGTGCTGGTAGCTCTGTTGAACGTGCCTACGAATTCGGTCGCAATGCCATTCAATTAGAGGGGTTTTCAGAAGAAACAACCTTAGTCATTAAGAAAAACCCTAATTTATCCTCTTCCTCCAAACCTTCACCTACTAGAGTCGGGTTAACAGACGGACAACGTCGTCGAGCAGAGGAGAGATTGAAAGCACTTGAGCAAGAATGGAATTTACGGAACGAGAAAATCAAGCGATTGGGTGCTGCTTTGGCAATTGAAGTGAGCGAAGCAGTTAAGTTCCAGTTAGAGCAACAAATTCAAACTGAAAAAAGTCATTTGGAACATCTTGAAGAGGAGATATCCAAGATTGAGCATGAACTGCAATAGATTCAGGATGAGGAAGTGAGTGATGACCTCTAATCAGAGCCAACCACGTTATAACATTGAGAGGCTAAGGGAAGAACATAACAGCCTTAACAAACTATGGAAGCTACGCCGGGAAAAATTGACAAAGTTGTCCGAGGCTCATATACGTGAGGCTAATCAAAATGTCAAGTTTCAATTAGAGAAGGAAATCGAGTATGAGGAAAATGAAAACAGGCTCCTTGAAGAGCGATTAAGTGAGATCGAGCCGACGCTCGAGCAAGCTGGGTTAGGGCATAGCCAGAATGACGAAAATCAACAGGAGTTGTCCAACAGACAAATACCTGAAATTAATCAGGAAATTAAGGAGGCTGAAGCACAGTTACGCAGGGTTAGGAAACGCCTAAGAATAAGTTACCCTCGCTTGTCTCTGGAAGCTTTAAAAAGCAAACTTTCTTCTCGCAAAAACAGGCTAATTATTTTTGTTACTGTATTTACTCTATGTGGTGTAGTATTTTTATTTTTTATTATCATCGGGAAATATAATAATCCAGACGTCTGCAAATCGCCTGCTGCTGATGTGATCAGCATAGACTTTAGCCCTGATGGGACCCATCTAGCTACAGCTAGTCTAGACAATAAAGTACGAATATTAAAAGTAACAGAAACCAAAACTCCAACTGATCAAAATGATTCAGTTGATTGTAAGCTACATACAGATGACGTAGAAAATAAAGATAATAAAACAATCGGAGATGGCTTAGTGGCTGTTAAATTCAGTCCTAATGGAAAATATTTAGCCACAGCTGGCTTTAACTCAGCACGTCTATGGAAGGTGAATGAGAATGATGGTAAAATTACACGTATCGACAAGGCCATAAAGCATTCGACTGATACAAAAAAAGACGAGCGCTATGATAACCCCATAGTCGCAATTGATTTTAGTCACGATTCAAAGTACCTGGCTACAGCTAGCTCTAACGGTACCATAAAAGTCCGGGATGTGGAAACTTCAACAATATCGAATTTACTACCACCTAAAGACAAACCCCAAGCTTCTCAAGCTTATATAGTATCTGTCAGCTTTAGCTCTGATGGAAACTACATAGCTGCAACTGATGTCAAGGGTATAGCATATCTGTGGGATTTGAAAGCACCTAATGGCAACCCTATCACTGCACTGTCGTTAAACTTTGTTAATAATGAGATTACAGACGTTGCATTTAGTTTGAAAGATAGCAATGATAGATATCTTGCTACAGCTAGCACTGACGGAACTATACAGGTGTGGAACATTCCTAACCTTCAAAATTTTATTTTCGACGTTAAAGTTAATACTTACGTCAGGGATGTTAGTTTCAGTCCAAGCGGGAAGTTTATAGCTGCGATTGGCTTAGATAAAAAAGTGTTTTTGTGGGATTGGAACTCTAACACAGCTATACCCTGGGATATAATGTACAACACGAATGTAGTAGATGTTGCTTTCAGTTCAGATGACAACTATTTGGCTATAGCTGACACTAATGGCAGAGTAAGAATATGGGACACAACTGGCAAAAAATTAGCACACGAGTGGACGGCGAAAGTCAAGGACTTAGTGACCGTTGCCTTCTCAACAACCAATGAAGAGTATTTTGTTGCGATGGCTGGTGCGGATGGACAGATAGAGATGAGGAAGTTCAAGCCAGGATAGTTTAAATTCATGAACCAAAACAAAGCTTCGACTTTCCCTCACCTCTGTATATACCTTGATTAATATGAAAACAGGTATTATTTTTTTGCTATTCGCATTTGAGCATTTCTTCTGGTGATAAATTTTCTGTGTTATCAAGTAATTTTCGTGTCTCCTTAGCTGCTTGATTCATTACCTGGTTAAAATTTGGAAGTTCATCACCAGAATTTAGAACTTTGTCGAGATATTTTTGTAAAATACAGGATGCCTGTTTGTATTGAGGGATACGCGGGCGCGCGATCCATTCGTCATCATCTTGTTTATAGTAGATCAAACTTAACAGCTTTGGATAGTGTCTATACCTGGCAACAATTTGAGGATCTAAAAATAGTTTTCGCAGACTTGGCACAGAACCATAACTCAAGGTGAACTGGCGTTGAATTGGAGCACTGGTAAAGAATTTAATAGCTTCTATAGCTTCTTTTGGATGTTTTGTATTTTTGGCAACTCCAAATCCCCAGCCCCCTTTGCTAGCACCACTAGTCTGAGCTTCTGCATGAACCATAGGAATAAAATCAATCTTGCCCTGTAAGGATTCAGATTCATAAGCTTTAGCCCAGGCGAATGGCCAATTACGCATGAAAACGGCATCAGGGTTTTTGTTGAATTGTTCACTGATTTCTGGGTCCGGGTCTGTAAGCTCGGTTAATTTGGAGGAAGAAATCTTATCTGAATAAATCGTGTCATATAAGAATTGAACCGCTTGTATTGCCTGTGGGTCATCAAGTGCTACTACTTTACACTTGTCCTGTTGGCACTTGTTATCGTTGTCTACAACTTTAGTGTTTTTTTCACTTTTGTTGCTTATCCAATCCTTTTGAATCCAGTAGCCACCATAGCCGTGTAGTACCTCAGTAAACATTGCTATAAGTGCTTCTCCCTGACCCGGCCAAAGAAATTGCCTAAAGTCTTCGTTTGTTTTGAGTTGCTTTTTCTGTACATCTTCGGCAATCTTTTTCAAGTCGTCAAACGTTTTTGGTGGTTTCGCTTTAACCTGTTCTAGCAAGTCTTTTCGGTAATAAAGCAAGCCTATATCAGTCCGAAAGGGAACGCGATATAGCTTGCCTTTGCCATCCTGGTCATTCCCCTCGCAACCGTTTGAATCTTCATAGCAGCCATTTTCTAGCTCACTAATCAGAAACTCGTTCTTTAATTCTTTGTATGGAAACTCTTTAGTAAGATCCATGAGCCAACCTTGCTTGACAAATTCAGGAACCCAGATGATGTCTAAATAAAGGAGGTCATAAAATGTCTGGTTGGGGGGACAGTTCAAGGCTTGTTTTAATTTATCATTACCTAAGGCACAGAGCAATTTTTGTTTTAATTGATCAGTACCTTTTGCTGGATCTACTTTAAGATTTTCAAGGTGAATCTCGATCTTTGGATGCTTAGCATTAAACTGCTCGATTAGTGGGTTCCAAGCTTGCTTTTCATCATCTTTTACTAGAAAAGAAAGAGGGACTGCTTTTCTCTGAAAAGAACAACCAGAAATCAACTGAATGCTCATAATACAGATTATTAAAAGCACTAATAATCGTACAACGCCAAATTTCTGTAACAAATGTCGAAGTGTACGAAACTGATACTTGTTATCCATAGTGAAGACTCTGAGGACATATATGGGTAGATTTTAAGCTATTGCTTTCTATTGCAGTCATTAAATCTGTTGTCTGAAACCCTCATAACTTATGCGTCAAAATTTCATTATCATGCGCGAACCCACACAGACAAGGTTGATTGCCTAATTTCGTCTATTTCGTTTATGTAATATAAAATTTATTGTAACTTAGCAAAAATTACTCAGATAGCTAACATGACCATTATATTGGGGAACAGTGCATCCTTAGAGTCAGTGGTAGCTCAAGAAAAAGAAGCTCAAACTTTCAAGGAACTAGAGCGCATACTACAAACAGAAGGCTCTAAAGTGAAACTACTGGGAGCCAATGGAGAGCAAATTGATATTCCTGAGTCGCTTCATCAGGTGTTGCATCATGTCGTTCAAGCTTTTGTTAAAGGTCGGATTCTATCATTCCAGAAAATTGTGAAATGACGACACAACAAGCAGCAGACTTTCTTAACGTCTCACGCCCCTATTTGATTAAACTACTAGAGCAGGGAGAAATTCCTCATATCAAAGTAGGAACACATCGACGAGTTCCTTTTCAGGATTTGATGAAATATAAGGAACAGCGAGATATTGACATTCTCCCCACCCTGCCCAAAGGGCTGAGGGTGGGGATTCCAGGAATCACTTCCCGGACTTCCTCTTTCCGCGAGTTGACTTGCTTGAAGGAGTTTCCTCTCCCAAGTATTGGTCAGTCTCTCCAGAGGCGTTAGTTCCGACGTGACCCGCCGTACGTAGTGCTTTTTCTAATATGTTTCGTGCAGCATTATGATCTCTGTCTTGGACATGTCCGCAATGCAAACAAGTATGCGTCCTGGTGCTTAACGTCTTGTTGACAACTTTCCCGCAGTTAGAGCAATTTTGGGATGTATAGTAAGGTGGTACAGCAACGGTGACCACACCAAAAACTTTTCCAAAATACTCAATCCAACTACGAAACTGAGTCCATGCTGCATCAGAGATGGATTTGGCGAGGTGTCTATTCCTCACCATGTTTCGCACCTTCAAGTCCTCATACGCCACGAGGTCGTTAGACATCACTACGCATCTTGCCGTTTTGACAGCAAAATCTTTACGTTGGCGACTTACCTTGAGATGCTTGCGAGCTAGCTTATTTCTAAACTTGATCCTGTTTTTAGAACCTTTTTCAGTCTTAGACATGCGACGCTGCAGTCGCTTTAAAGACTTTTCCGATTTCCGTAGATGACGCGGATTAGCTACCTGATGTCCGTCAGAATCGGTGTAGAAATGGTTAAGTCCAACATCAATTCCCACGTTGTGGGCAGTTGGTTCCCGTTTCTGGTGGCGTTCTTGGTCAAGACAGAATTGAACATAATAGCCATCTGCTCGACGAACAACACGAACACGCTTTATCTGTTTTAACTGGTAGAAATGCAAATCACGGGTTCCCCACATTTTGAAGGTTCCCGCCTTGAATCCATCCGAGAAAGTGATATGTCGTCTATCAACAGAAAGTTTCCATCCACTGGTTTTGTATTCAACAGACCCGTGTGTTTGCTCTTTCTTGAAACGTGGATATCCCTTTTTCCCTGGTTTCGCCTTCTTGCAGTTGTCGTAAAAACGAGAGATAGCCGCCCAAGCACGTTCTGCACTAGCCTGACGAGCCATTGAGTTGAGGTTGTCAGCAAACTCAAACTCTTTCGCCAGTACAGCGCAATACGCGCTTAAGTCGTACTTATCAATGTCCTTGTTCTCCATCCAGTATCTCAGACAACTGTTCCGAACAAAACGAGCAGTACGAATAGCTTCATCCAGCTTTTTGTACTGCTCGTTTGTCCCTTCCAGTTTGGCTTCAAATACTAGCATTTTTACGCTTCACTCTATAGCGTAATTGTAGTCTATTAACTCGTGAGGTGTCCACACAGATTGACAAAAAACCAACTATCTTCTTCCTTGTTTTTGCTATGCAACAAATTAGTTAGAAGACGTTGCTTTTTTGTCCCCCTTACATCCCCACCGTATAGACGGATGGGGCATTCGGCGTTTTAGGTAAACGTCGCCAAGCACTTAAGGAGCTTATTGAGATGAGTCAAGAAGCTGGCTTGTATGAGGATGACGAGTAACTTGGTATGCTCAGCGCTCTTCTAGATGCTTGCGTGTTATTTCCGATGTATCTACTGCTGTCTACTGCTGAAACAAACTAAATTTCGTAGCAATTAGCATAAAGAACGCCCTAAGTGTTACATCTATTATCGTTGACCAGTGAGAATTCAACGTGAAAGCACAGGTATTTAGAGGCGTTAATCAACTTTCTTACGAGGATATCCCCGTACCCACCCTGGAACCCGATGAGGTGCTGGTACAGGTACAAGTCGTCGGATTGTGTCAGTCGGATATCAAAAAAATTCGTTATCCCCTGTATGAACCGCCGCGCATTTTTGGGCATGAAACTGCTGGAACTATTTCAGCAGTGGGTTCTGAGGTAACAGGCTGGCAAGTTGGGCAACGGGTGGCGGTGATGCACCACATCCCTTGTATGCATTGCGGCTACTGCCTAAATGATAATTTTTCGATGTGCGATGTCTACAAAAACATTTCCACCACAGCAGGGTTTAACGCTAGCGGCGGTGGTTTTGCTCAATATGTCAAGGTTCCTGGTCATATTGTGCGCAATGGTGGCTTAATTCCCATCCCTGATAATATAAGTTTTGAAGAAGCAAGTTTTGTAGAACCGACTAACTGCTGCCTCAAGGCGGTGAAAAAAGCCCAAATTGCCCCAGGTCAAACGGTTTTGGTTACTGGTGCAGGACCAATTGGGTTAATGTTTATCATGTTGGTGAAGTATTTCGGGGCGAAGGCGATCGCCACAGATTTACTTCCATCCCGCATCGAGAAAGCTTTGAATGTAGGCGCAGAAGCAGCATTTGATGCCCGTGACGCAAATTTACCCAAAAAAATTCAGGACTTGACAAATGGCATGGGTGTTGATACGACTCTGCTTGCTGTCCCCAGTGAGAAAGCTTTCTTTCAAGCCCTCGACTGTACCCGCAAAGGTGGCAAAATCCTGTTTTTCGCAGAGTTTCCCGATGAAGTGGAAATTCCGGTTAACCCGAATATTCTTTACCGTCGGGAGATTGATTTGATGGGTAGTTACAGCTCATCCTACCGCGTTCAAAGTCTAGCGGCTGATATTGTGTTTAATCGGCGCATTGATGTACAGGCGTTGATTAGCGATCGCTATCCATTACAAGATTTATCAGCAGCAGTGGAACAAGCGATCGCACCGACTCCAGAAACGTACAAAATTTTGATTTATCCCTAGTTATTACCTTGGAGAGTAGGGATTGTTAGTTGTGAGTTGTTAATTGTAGAGACGCGCTCTCATGAAAGCGTCTCTACTTCCCAAAACACCCAATCGGTAAACTCAATGCTTGTCATCTTAGTCGCAGTTCTCGCCTTCTACGTTGCTGGAAATCTCGGTGCAAACGATGTTGCTAACGCAATGGGAACTTCCGTGGGTTCCAAGGCTGTTACTTTAAAACAGGCACTCATAATTGCTGGGGTGTTAGAGTTCACGGGTGCGGTACTGTTTGGACACGAGGTATCGCAAACGCTAGCGACGAAAATTGCCAATCCAGCTTTATTTGCCGATACACCCCAAATGCTAGTAACCGGAATGGTGGCGGTGCTGCTTTCTGGTGGTTTGTGGTTGCAAATTGCCACATCACGGGGTTTGCCTGTATCATCTTCCCATGCCGTTGTTGGTGCGATCGCCGGATTTAGCTGGGTTGCTTTGGGAGTGAGTGCGATTGATTGGTCATCAATTGGGCGAATCACTATAGGCTGGATTGTCACCCCATTTATAAGTGGTACAATTGCTGCCTTATTTTACAGTCAAATCAAGCGCTGGATTCTAGAGCAACCAAATCCACATACGCAGTTAGACGAGTGGATTCCTTGGTTGAGTGCGCTTTTGCTGGGGGTATTTGGTGTCATTGTGCTACCGTCGCTGACTCAACCGATAGCAGATTTTTTAATTTCCCAAGTTGGTTTAAAGATACCCGCTCATGATATTCCATTGGTGAGTGGTGCTGTAGCTGCAGTTGGGCTCACTCTGTACAGCTGGCGACAGTTGGAAGACAAGGGGAGCAAAGGAGCAGGGGGAGAAATCAATTCAAAATTCAAAATTCAAAATTCAAAATTAAGAGTCTCCTCTTCATCCCCCTCATCCCCCTCCGAACCCTCCGAACCCTCATCCTCCTCCGAACCCTCACTCCCTCACTCCCTCACTCCCTCACTCCCTCACTCCCTCACTCCCTCAT
>NZ_CAWUDP010000184.1:0-8940 GCF_963920835.1 Scytonema sp. PCC 10023 | reverse complement strand
GTCTGTGCAGTGACATTGTTGGATAAATCTAAAATGCTGGGTTGAGGTTGTGCCTTTGTGGTGACATTGTTGGGTACATTTGATTCTTCAACTGGAGTTAATATATCTGGTGTGGGTACAACAGTTGGAGAATCGGGGGTAATCCCTTGTTCCGCGTTGAGAGACTGCCGCATCACTGTAGATTCATTCCCCAAAGTCGGTGAGGCAGTTGTTGATGCACCAGGTAATTGAGTTGGTTTTAACTTGTTATTTACGTCTGGTGTAATGACTGTTGGTGTTACTTTTGGAATTTGTTGTGATGTCGAAGCCGTTGGTTTATGTTGGCTGGGTTGAGAAGGTTGTGTTGTTTGTGTTTCTGTAGTGCTATTGTTGGGTACATCTGAAACACTCGGTTGAGGTTGTACCTTTGTGGTGACATTGTTGGGTACATCTGAAACACCAACTGGAGTTAATATTTCTGGTATGGGTACAACAGTTGGAGAATCGGGGGTAATCCCTTGTTCCGCGTTGAGAGACTGCCGCATCACTGTAGATTCATTCCCCAAAGTCGGTGAGGCAGTTGTTGATGCACCAGGTAATTGAGTTGGTTTTAACTTGTTATTTACGTCTGGTGTAATGACTGTTGGTGTTACTTTTGGAATTTGTTGTGATGTCGAAGCCGTTGGTTTATGTTGGCTGGGTTGAGAAGGTTGTGTTGTTTGTGTTTCTGTAGTGCTATTGTTGGGTACATCTGAAACACTCGGTTGAGGCTGTGCCTCTGTGGTGACATTGTTAAGTACATCTGAAGCACCAACTGGAGTTAATATTTCTGGTGTGGGTACAACAGTTGGAGAATTGGCGGCTATCCCTTGTTCCGCGTTGAGAGACTGCTGCATAGCCCTAGACTCAACCTTCTTGGCAGAGTTTTTCTTTGTTGCTTTTTTAGATTTAGCCGGATTTGCTTTAGATTGAGGTGTAGTTGGTTTTTTAGACTTAGCATTTTTCCGAGTTGCTAACTCAGAAGAAGCCAAATTTTTATTGGAATTATCGGTATTACTGGTTTTTTTTGCACTCTTTTTTAGATTTTTAGGTTTCTCGATAAAATTTTCATTGTTTTCATTGGCATTTTC
The DNA here is from genome assembly GCF_963920835.1 of Scytonema sp. PCC 10023. Taxonomy (NCBI): domain Bacteria; kingdom Bacillati; phylum Cyanobacteriota; class Cyanophyceae; order Nostocales; family Scytonemataceae; genus Scytonema; species Scytonema sp. PCC 10023. Next base: position 7,831 of record NZ_CAWUDP010000184.1, on the reverse strand, counting down.
ATAAATTTCTAAATTTTTATCCAAATTCTCAAATTGAAATTTTGCTGATTCGGTTGAAAAATCAGTCTTTAAAGCAGTCTTCAAATTATCCCAACTCCTAAGATGTCCGTTCTTTCCTCCCTCTATCAATAAGTGCGATGATGTCAACAATGGTTTTAGGATTGCTAATGGTTTAATAAAACTTGATAAATGTAATAAATTAGAATTTTTTTTAGAAAAAAAACTATTGGCAATACCTAAAGAACTGTTTTGCCCAAGTGGAGGAAATGTCATTCCTAGTTGAGATTGAAGGATCTGCATAGTTGAGGTGAACAAATTGAAACTAATTGGAGGTGAAAAAGCCCGAATTAGAGCGTGTGGTAGGATTACCGCCGCCTCCTTGTTTGGCGACTTTTAAACCCTCATAAGCTAAAGTTAGTTCTTCAATAGCAACTAAACTCCCATCTGCCTGAAGTTCTGAAGATTTCCAGCCTATAGGAATAGCACCAATGAGAGTCCAGCTTTGCATTGTTTCACCTGCTTGGTTGAAAACTAAAATGTTGACATTTTGCCGAAGATTGTTTTCACCATTCTGTTCATCAAATATTTTAGTAGCCCAATTCAAAAAACCAAAGTTATCTGTGATGCCACGTTTGAGAGTAACGTCCGTAAATTCTACATGACCTAAGTAAATACGTTGCTGGTCGTTGACGCCACCTTCGTGAAAAACGTTTTTTTGAATCTGAAAGCCCAAGCCCGAACATTCAGTAAAAGATGCAGCAATAGTGCTGTCTATTTCTACATAAAAACGATTAGTAGTAACATAATTGAGTTCATGCTTAACATTACCATTACTACCATTAACCATTATAGACACCTCTGTTGACCATAATTTGTAAGCCTCTCTCTTTGCAATTGCAAGTCTTCTAGTAAGAGTTCATATACACGATCTGTAAGCTGGTTTAAAAACATCTCGTCAGTAAAATAATCTCTTACTGTTACGGCTGCTTGGAGATGCGCGGATGTTATTGAAGTTGCTTCGTATCCACCTATACCACCTATGTCTCCAATTGATGATGGAGAATCTAAAAATTTCCTAATACTGTTTTGATTGGAATCCATAACTGAAACAATGCCTCCTCAATTCAAGGCTAGAGGCATTGCATCAGAAGTAAAATTAGCCAAAGGTCGAATAAATGCCAACTACCTAAAAAATCATCGAAACCGTAAAAGTAACCAAATTATTTTGTCCCAGTTGTAATAAATCACCATTACTGAGACGGTAGGGAACACCAGAAGCAAGAATATTACCATTGAGATAAGTGCCATTTCGGCTGTTATCCATAATTATGTAAGTATTTTGGTTGCCATCCCAATAAATTCGAGCATGAGTACGAGAAACTACACCTTCATTAGGAATACCAAATAGATCGATTTCTGGTATTTTCCCACTCATTTGTGAACGGCGACCAATATAACCATCTTCTCTAAAAAAGCGAAACTCTCGTCCAGATGAATGCATGAGACTAAGCACTGGACGAGGAGAACTTGGTGGTGAATAAGTAGGTGGGGCTGCTGCTGGGGGATACGCGGGTGGTGGTGGTGTTGCTGCTGGGGGATACGCGGGTGGTGGTGGTGTTGCTGCTGGGGGATACGCGGGTGGTGGTGGTGTTGCTGCTGGGGGGTATGCAGGTGGTGACGGTGGCGGTAAAGGTGGAGTGATAGGGGCTGAATATTCAGGTTGGTTTACTACCTTTGGGGTAGAAGAAGCATTATGAGCGATCGCATTACCTAACGGAGTACCGCACATAGGGCAAACTTTAGCATTGTTAGGTAGGACGCGATTAAAATATTCGCATTTAGAATTAGGGCATCGATTGGCAGACATGGGACTGATTTTTTTTTGGCATCGCTTTTAAAGGAACAAGTCCTACTTTACTCAGTAGACACTGACCTTCAGAGGTAGTTAACATATCAGCAAATTTAGAAGCAGCAACAGCCGGAGGGCGGTTGTCTTTAAGGTACACAACAAATACAGGATAGCCCAAAGCGTACCTCCCTGATTCAAATGCTTGAACATTAGGATAATACGCTTTACCTTTGAGGCATCTCTGATACTCCTCAGGATTTATGGGTTGATCATCAGGTTGAAGCAAAGCTTGAGTAGGACCTGTATTCTCGTTAACTATAGCAAGGGGATAACCTCTACACTGACCTAAAATTTTACTGATTATACCGAAACCAATGATACCAGTTTGCCCCTTTTCCTTGTCCTTGTCAAACTCTTGATAAGCTAATTTCAAAATATCCTCGGTAAGTTGGAAACGATCCCGAGAGATGGTTGTATTAAACGAGTTGATTAAGTTCACATCGTCTTTGAGTACTTTTTTTTGAAATAAGCGTACTGCTTCAAGTTCTGTTGGAGCATAGGGTATTATGCGAAGATCGGGACCGCCTAAGTCCTTCCAATTATCTATTTCTCCTGTATAAATTTTACGTAGAGACTCAAGACTAATTTGCCCATTAAGAGCTTTGGCAAGATTTCTGTCTTTCTTACTACTTGCTACATAGACAAATAAACCATCATACGCAATCTTCTTTTTCTCAAACTCATCTGTCACTTGCTCTTGATCTTCTAAACTAGTAATCGCAAAGTTTTTATTACCTGACTTAACCTCTTCTATTGGTTTACTTTTTGTTGCGTTGTCTATAAATTTACCCTCTTTTGGTATATCTAATGACGCTACAGGCTGATAATTAAAATGTGCCTCTATCGTTGGTCTAGGTTTTTTCAATATATCTTCTAATTTCTTATTTCTTTCAACATTTTTTCTCAAAATATAACTCCACGTACTATCTCTTTCTCCTGTATAAGTATAGTTTCCTGGCTCGATACCACCGATACTTGCAAAATCGGACTTAGGTTGGAGCAGGGGTTTAGCTTGTTGGTTGCTTGAGCTATCTTTCAACCAGAACCATACTCGCCCTCCCATCAATACCAATGTCAAGATTCCTAATATGATCAAGAAGAATTTTCGGAAGCTTCTTTCTTGCTCTTCATCAACAACAAGTGGTGCCGAACTGCTGTTGTGTTGTTCTTTAGGTAGTGCTAATAAAGCTTCCCGGGCTTGTAGCGCACTTTCAAATGGATTATCAATCCCTATTAAGCGATGCAAAAATTTCTTTAAGTGGCGATCGCTATTAGGCCAATGTTCATCATTTCTTGGATCGACATCCCGTGTTTGTCCTACCCATGAATAAAAGGCGACTTGTGCCAACGCCTTTAAATCTTGCTGGGGTTTTGGATTTGAAGGTTGGGATCTAATAGAAGGTGGAATAAATAATTCTTCCCACAAAGTCAAATCACACAGGTATACATAAAGTTCCTGATGACCTTCTTCTTGAATTAAGACGCTATCTAAATTGATATTACCATGAGCCAGTCCAGACAGTATTTGGTTTGAAGGGAGGCGCAGTTTTTGAGTGTGGATAAATTCTAATGTTTGTAATGTTTCATTGAGTACATCACGTACTTGAAACGCTGGCATTGGTTCTTTTTTTTTCTCTAAAAATTCATTCAAAGTTTGTAATGTTTCCACCCTTTTCATAATCGCATAACAGCATTCTCGCTGTTGGTCAACAATTGCCTCCCAAGGATTAACGAGACGGAAATTTTGAACCCTGCCATCTGCTAAACTAACTCCAGCCACACGTTTAAAAGTCTCTTGACGCTGGCGAGTTTCTTCTTCGTTAAAACTCTTGTTAGGTAGCAGATATTCCTTTATAAGTACAGGTTCGCTATCACTTAATTGTATGCCTGAGTACAAGCGTCCTAAACCCCGCACTCCTAAATAACTTGTTACTTGATATACACTTCTAGAGCCTTTGATTTCTGCTTTATGGGGTAAGGTTGCTGGAAAACCGCACTCCAGACAAAACTTAGCCCCTTTTACTTCCCGTGCCGTTTGGCAAGGGATATCGCAACTCAAGGGAGCATTGCTAGAGCATCGATATTCCTTATAAAAATACTGAATTGAGGACATAAAGATTATATGTTTTAAGTTACTCTTTTGAAGAAACAAAGCTTTGATTGTAAAGTTTAAGCTCAGCTACTATTTAGAAACTTTTTAGCTTAAAACTTATTTTTATCTTTTTACTTTAACAGAACGTGTTATGGTTGTACTAGCCCTAATTTTATAGCAGTCACAATAGCTTGAGTACGACTAGTCACCTTTAATTTTTCAAAAATACTCGTGAGATGTGCCTTAACTGTTGCTACTGTGACATATAATTTTTTAGCAATCTCTTCATTAAAAGCGCCCTGAACTAACCAATACAAAACTTCTTGTTCTCTTTCTGTAAGATGCAACTTTTGGCAGGCTTTGAGATACGATTCTGAGTTAGCTTGAAAATGGCGAAAAAAACCGTTAGCAACCTCTGCAGGTAAATAGACTTCAGATTTTATCACTTTCTCAATAGCTTCATACAGTTGAATAACTAAGCGACTTTTAAAAATATAGCCTGCTGCACCTGCTTGCATTGCACGGTAAATCCAGTTATCTTCTTGATGTGCTGATAAGACTAAAACTTTGCCAGCATACGATATTTCTTTTAAACCTACAAGGACTGAAATCCCGTCACATGACACTAATTCTAAGTCTAACAATATGAGATTTGGATTATGTTGAATTGTCAGCTTTAAAACTTGCTCTAAACTAGCAGCTTCACCCACAACTTCTATAGATAGAGAAGCATTGACATTATAAAAATTGAGGAGAGTCCGTAATCCTTGACGGAAACGCTGTTCATCATCCACAATCAAAAGTTTTTGAGTAGTAGCCATAGAAAATCTTCTCCAGACAGTTATGCAAAACTTTTTGAGTAGTAGCCACGAAAAATCCTCTCTAGGTAGTCATAGAACGAGGTAAAACTATGGAAAATTGTGCGCCACCTGTTGGTAAATTCTGTGCGTATAAACAGCCGTGATGGTCAAGAACAATTTTCTTTGCAATAGTTAAACCTAAGCCTGTACCGCCTACACGACGAGAATAAAAGGGGTTAAACATCTTTTGGAGATCCTCTTGAGATAAGCCTATACCCTGGTCGGATATTTTAATAAGAATTTCATTTTGAAAAATTTGCCAGTTACAAACTATAGTTCCAAAGTGAGGACTGAAATGAACAGTATTACTTAGTAAATTATCAAATACTTGCTTCATTTGCAATCGATCAACTACCAGCGTGGTAGAGTTATCTGGTAAGCATATTTTTAGTTGCTTGTTATCAATCAAAGGTTTTAATCCCTGAAGACTTTCTGTGACTAAACTTTTCAAATCTTGGAGAGAAATTCTTAATTTTGTACTCTGACCGCAATAGATAAGTTCATTTAAGTTTGTGTCTAACTCCTGTACAGAGTCGCGAATGACTGTTGCTTGTTCTTGCCAAGAATTATTTTTCAATCCAAAGCATAAGTTTTGGGCATAGAGAGCAATTAATGACAAGGAGTTACGTAACTGATGACTAGCACGTTGAATAGTTTGTTCTAGTAGTTGAATTTCAGCCTTTTGTCTTTCCGACTCCGAAAATAGCTCGAAATACTTTTTCAGTATCAAAGCAGTTTTTTTCACTTGCTCTTGCATACTTTCTGAAAGAAATGTTTCAGCAAATATTTGAAGGTACTCTGCCTTTTGATTTCTATATATTAAAGGACAAAAATAACACTTTGATATTAAGAAATCAAAGTTCAATTCATTTAAGGTTAAAACATTAGGGAAGTTAGTTAACCATGTTTCCTCTCTCAAATATGTCAAAACCATTTGAGAAACAGGAAGGTGCTTTTGATTGAGACTCATAACCTCCTGAAAATCTTTAGTCACAGAATCCTGATAAACGACTCGAGCAAAAAAAATAGGATATTGAGTTGTTAGCTGCTCAATTTGTAATTGACAGAAATTTTGTAAATCTAAAGACTGTAAATCTTTGTCATAAGTCATTAGATTGTGGTTTGAGGAACCTACTGCCATTGTTTACCTCACTGTAGTAAAGAGTATGCTTGAGCCATCTATCTAATAGACCTCTTGCAAAAATGCATAACATGTCATGTTGAGCGTTCCCATAGCGTGCCGTGCCTCCTTTGGAGGTCGCACGGTACAGGCGATAGCCGTGGCGCAAGCCATAAGCATAGCGAAACATCTCGCGAGATTTTGAGGGTATGCCTTCGGTAGGCTGAGTCCCTCAGACACGCACTCGCGTTCGCCAACGCCGCCCCAAGGCGAACGCGAGTGCGTCTCCGCAGGAGATACGCTACACTGCGTTTCACTCAGAATGACATCCACAACTTTTCGACTTTTGCAAGAGGTCTACTATGTTAAGAAAATCTGCGATGCCAGAATTTCTTTATTGGCAGCACTTGAAGGATACACGTGAAACCTACCTGTTTTGCCAATGGGGAGTCTATCTTCCAAGATTTACTTTTAGGCTCTTATAATTTATAGGTGCGAGTAAGGACAACTTATGCAGTTGTGTGAAAAAAACGAAAAAAATTTGGTAGTATTTCTTCTGATTTACATACTATTGTAGATAACGTGCTGACACTCCGGTGATACGAGCGATTGCAGCCAACGATACGTGTTCAAGTAAGAGTTTATCAATTAACTTACGTGTTGAGTGGTTAATTGGTTGTCGAGTTGGACTTTCGATAAATTGTCGCCCACACTGCATGACTACCGGACGATTTTCGTTTGCTGATACCAAAGCAGCCTGTATAGAAAATTTTGCGTTAGACATGAGTTATTTTCTTTTAAGAGAAATAATGAACTCGTGAACTTCTATTTGTATATCTGGTTAGACCCAATTACTTGTGGCAGAACTTGTTACACTTCTTTACATTTCCGTCAGAAGTCACAGGCAATAAGCGGAACTTAAAGCATAAAGGCTTATCGCAGCACAAGGAAAAAGCCATACTCAGATTTTGCACCTAACCCTATAAGCCTGGATTTAGTCAAAAGCAGCGCAATAAAGTTGCGTGCAATACACAGCTGTAGAGACGTAGCATGCTACGTCTCTACATTATTCGTAGTGATGTATGTGATTCAAATGAGAACCGCTATATTTTCCCCCTTTTTAAGGCTTGCTCGGGGGGATTTCGATACAACTCGGTAGTTTACAAATATCCTCTAAGAAATGGAATGCTGCGTAGCGAAAGAACCCTAATCCAACTCTTCGAATATGGATGAGGTGCGTTCAAAACACTACGGTGTACAGAGTGTTTTCTCTGACACATATTCTTCTTAAAAATTGTAACCAATACCGAACATTAGCCCGACATCAGTTTGATCAAGGAAACCAACGTTTAGACCAGCAGTCGCGGTAAACTCAGGTGATAAGGGCACATCCACACCGCCAGTCACAAGAAAGCCGACGGTGCTATCTCCACTTGTGGAAATTGCCGCTCCCGCGCCAACGTAAGGAATAAAATTTATTTGTTCTTCTTCAAACTCTGTGACTGGTTTAACTGGAAAGTCAAATGTTACAGGCAGAAGAAACACAGCATTATCGCTGAGTACAGCAGCAGGGCGAAAAGAAAAGTTTGTTGTTATACCAATTTTGCTAAAGATAGTGAAGGCACCTTCACCTAGAGCAGTATCGCCGCCACTGAATCCAATATTTCCACCGATCCCAATATAGCTACGAGTTGCTCTAACGGGTAACAGTTCTAATGCTTGCCCTGGTGGTATTGGTTGCTGATTTCGTGGGGGAGTATCGGTATTTGGTTGCTGATTTCGTGAGGGAGTATCGGTATTTGGTTGCTGATTTCGTGGAAGAGTATCGGTATTTGGTTGCTGATTTCGTG
>NZ_CAWUDP010000183.1:0-9414 GCF_963920835.1 Scytonema sp. PCC 10023 | reverse complement strand
TTCGTACACATCAATCGCCGTAAAGGTTTGCAGTTTCGCACCGCGAACTAGTCTAGACGTCTGGAACGTTCCAATATTGCTGTTATTGCCTCAAAAATGGTCTAAAAGTTAAGTTGATTCTAGGTTTGGTCAAGCTAGGATTTTTTGGTAACTGGTGCAGGTAGCGTTCCCTGGCAACCAGGATGCATCAGAAGCAGTGAGCCATTCTCTAGCCAGTAATCATAAATTTTGCTCCCTTTGGCTTTCTGTCTTATCTGAAACTTCCGCATTGCTCCTAAACTTATGCTTGCTATAGGAGCATTAGCGCCCATAGATGGTTCATTATCTGAATGCCAGCCAATATAATCTGCACCGTTTTGATAGTAGTTACCAATGACCACTTGGAAGCTATACCCGGTCAAAGCTTCTACTTTATCCTTAAGTAAAGTGAGTTCATGCGTCCAAGGGTGCGCGATTAATTCCACGCTGCCGGAATAAGTATATTTTATACCAGGCTCACCGCACATCGTTTCTAGTCGCGGCAAGTCAAGCCATTTACCCATCATTTTAATTTGATTCTGTGACCATTTAAGCTGCTTCATATGCTTGAATAAGGCGTACGCCTCCTCGTTAGTCAAAAAATCAGGAAAATAATCCACAGGAGGCAAGCTGGATAAATCTTGAAATAGGCTAAGCTGCTGTACCATTTTTCCTCTAAGAATCCTTGAAAGTTGCTCGCTTTTATCTGTTCACCGATACGGGAATCCCCGCATCGGGTTTGGAAACGCGAATAAGCGTTTCTATGCTGACAAAAATCGTAATTCTTCCGGCTTCACCGCTTTAAATTCATAGATACCGGGGGTCAACGAAGAGGCAGAGGGGCTTTCTAGCGGTTCGCTAGTGGGAGAAAACCCCATACATGAATGTAGGGGCTTGGGGGGGATAGGGAGAAAAGGGGCGGTTCCACGAATAAATTCGGGGGCTTGTGACCAGATTGCAGGGATACAGGGGACAACAATTTTTCTCAATTCTTCTTTTCCCCCTTGCCCCCTACCCCCTGCACCCCTGCTTGATTCGGTCACGTCCCATTACTCGTGGGTAGCTTGCAACCACTCCGCCCTTAAGCTTTTTAGTCTCCAAATACTTGGCTTCTCACTAGCGAAGACACTGTTGGCGAATTCGGAAACGTTCCATCTATGTCCAAAAACAACGCTGGTTTTTTGTTCACTTCATTTCTCCTAATTGTGATACCTATGAAAGGACATCAAGAACGGATGGGTACCAGCGCAGTTGTTGGATAGTTTTCTTGCTGCTTGCACCCTGTTGAAAAATTACTTGAGCATATTCTTTACCCATTTCTGTGGGTAAGTATGCAGGCTGTCCGTCTTTTTTTGCTGCTTTATTTGGATTTTCTATTTGTAATCCGGAGTCAATTAGTATTTTATTGAGAGCGATTGGCAATGCGATTGCCCCTTGGGCAATCGCATTGCCTAAATCGGTGTTGTTCTTTGATAGTTCCTTGCCAGTGCGCTCAATATACATCTTGGCAAGCGTGGTTACTGTGACAGCCTCATCTTCAGCTTGAACGACGAGCATTGGTGCAGCAGCTTTCAAGTAAGGCTTGTACTGTGGATGAGCTTCAGCGACTTGTTCAGCAATAAATCTGGCAATCAGCCTGTCGTCCATGTCTTTGACGACGCCGAATATAGCGCTGAAAACCTCTACCATTTCTTGGGGGGATGGAGGAATAAGGGCGTTGTTAGCCTTTGATACCACATCCTCATACCTCTTGCCAAATCTGCGGCACATCTCTCGTGCTGCGGCTTCTCGATAGGCATGACCAACGGAACCAGGAAGCAAACCAATGATATAAAAGATGCCTTCAGTATCTGCAACTGGGGTTAGGCGTTGACCCGCTCCGGGAAATTGGAAGTTGTCATATTTTGTGAGAACCTCTGGATAGTCGTCACACAATCGCTTCCAAGTCTCGTGAGGATTCTTTTTGCCTCCAATTACGCGAATCGTATCAAAAACGCTGAACCGATTATCTTCAGTTGTACGTATAGTTCCATACTTAGCAAGCGTTAAAACGTTCATAATTTGTCCTTGAATAAATTGACTTTATGCACTGCGATAAATTTGTTAGCGATTGCAAGGGAAAGCACTGCCCCGAATCGCAATCGCCCTCCCCTTTCCCTTCCTCTTTCAATCACTGAACTTTTCGCTTACTCCTACGGATAAAATCAATGATTTCTTGCAGAGATACATCTGACTTTTGCATGGATTGAATCATTGGGATTGTTCCCACGGGGACACAGCCAAAGCTTCTATTTCTCCACTGACCATCAATTTTTTCCTCCCAGTTAAAGCCCCATCGCCAGTGTTTAGGGTTGTCTGGGTCACGCTCTCCGGTCACTCTGGGGTAGCTGGCGATCGCTCCAGACTTGAGTTTTTTATTCTCCAAGTACTTATATAAACACCCTCTCCGCCTATCTTTTTTCGTTTCCTCTGAGAAAATCTCGGGTATTAATTCAGGCTCGGATGGAGGCAATTGAATGTAGGTATTGGACTCTTCTAAGGGCGATCGCTCCCACTCGTGGATCAAGCGCATTCCCGAGTGCTTGCCTTCTTCTTCTAATAGTTCCGTCGCCGGACGGCACTCCAGCGGGTCGGTCCAACCCTGCGGAATTCCGAAAGATTCCTCCAGAAAGACTGGGTTGATTACTTGCCCACGGCTCAAAATTCCCTGCTTGATTAAGCTGCTCTCTAATTTGGTCGTTCCAGGCGCTCGTCCCGTTGAAGACAACGCGGTGGGACTTTCCCACCATGAGAAGCCTTTCCCTAAGAAAGGGCGCTCCAAAGGCTCCACTGGAAACAACTCGCCACTCGACATCATACCCGCAGCGGGAAAACGAAGAGAGGAGAAATCCAAAATAGGATTCTTTTGCTCCTGGTCGCAGGGGGCAGTTAAGCAGTCCTCGAACATTTTCAATTGCAAAATAGGCAGGTTGCCACTGTTCGATGATTCTGACGACTGCGGGAAAGCAGTCTCGCGGGTCATCGGCTCCAAGCCGCTTCCCTTGAATGCTGAATGATGGGCAGGGTGGGGAAGCGGTGACACAGCAGGGTGCAATGCACCGTCCACTTGGGAACTCACGGACGTCTCCATAGTTGGGGATTCCTGGGAATCTTTTGCTGAGGATGTTTGAGCAATAATCGTCGATTTCTGCAAGCCCGATGAGCTTAAATCCACCGACTTTGATTCCAGCAAGCGGGAAACCTGCGCCGACCCCACTGCACAGATCGAATTGTGTAAGCTGCTTTTCTCCCATTTCTCCCACGCTTCCTCATATTCTGCAATTGATTTAAAATCATCCGGCTCTGGTGGTTCACCTGTACCAGTTTCCTCTAAGAAGATGGTTAGTTGTCTGCCATCGGCTTTAAATGATGGGTTAGAGTCAAAGTGTTCTGGGTTCCATCGGTCATCATCTTTAGGGCGTTCGCTGAGCGTCTCCCCTGGAGAATCGCTCTGGTGGTTCTGCCCATCTTCAATTTGATAACCATATGCCCTAATTTGCTTTGCTGTATATTCAGCAGAAAAGCCGTTATCCCATTCGATTGTGTACCTGCTTCGGGAAACTTTCTTTATAGTCCCTCCGTTTGGCTTGGAAATGCGTGAGCCTTCCTTCCATTTCTCAGCCTCATCCGAAATCCCAGGAAAAGCGCTGCCATCTTCCCAGGCAGGGTCATAGATTGGTTGCTTACCCTTTGTTTTAGATGAACCTTGCCCCATCTCAAAATCGTAAGCTGTACCAGTGGTGTACTGGTTGGTGTCGAATAATTCCATATTTTTGAATTGCTGAAAAGCTAAAAGGCTAAAAAGCTAAAAATCTATTTCGCGAATATCGGTAACCCGCCCATCTACGCGCACTAATTCACAGCCGTTTTCTGGGTCAGACGCCCAATTAATTGCGCGTTGCCGTAACTCGTCTAAGCCAGAGTTGAGATATTTCCTCATGTCTTCTAGCAGTGATTGACGGGCAATGCTGGGGTCTATCACCTCGCCAATCGAAACCAATCCTTTGTTCCTGAATCTTTTCTTATTGCGCTTTTCAGCCGCCAAGCGCATACATTGGATCATCACCAATCTTTGCTCTTGAGTCATTTCGTCAGCGACCATCTCACTAGACCGCAAGGCAAGATAGTTTGCTGGCTGCTGCGCCATGTAGTTTTCTCCTGGAGGTCTTTCTGGGTCGTATCCCGCATACTCAAGCAGTTGAGTAGCTGAAGGAAAGTAGCCGAATTGGCGCGAGTTCTTCTTAATGCAGGTTGCGATCGCCGCTTCTAACTCTTCATCGTTTAATTTTTCAACTGCTTGGTAGTAGACTGATTCGACAATTCCGCCATCAAGAACAACCGTACTACCATAAAAAGATTGCAAAGCACTCATGCACTTTTCAAAAGCTGCATCACTTGGCATATATTTACCTCCCCTATGCCGTGAATCTAATTCTGTGGTTCTTCCGTCTCGCCCTGGCTTCCTCGCGCTCTTTATCCTCAAAAGCCTGCTTTACTTGCTGCACCTCTGGGAGAAAAGTAACCGCAGATTCCCAATAGTTCTGCAAATCATTCCAAGATGCGATCGCGTTGTCATTCAGTTTTTTTAAATTCTTTTCGAGCGCTTTTAATCGGGCAACGATTGCCGTTTTATTCTTCTGCCCATTAGGTAAGGAGTACCAGTCCCGATTTGCCTCATAGACCGCATCTACCATTTCGGTGCGGAAAGTCACGCCGTCGGCTTCCTTCCACGGGAAACTCTGAGGCATAGCACTCAGCTTTTCTATCTCTCGCAGTTTCGCGAATCGTGCCGTAGTGTCTCGCGGCGGGGTAGATGGTTCCTCACTCAAAGTAATCGGATTTATTGAGTGGGTGCCGTCTTCGCTTTGAACGAAGCTAGCATCTGTGGGTTGGTTCTCCTCACTAGCTACTGTGGATTGGCTTTCACCTTCGATGATTTCAACTTCGAGGACTTCGTTTAAGTCGAGGACTTCAGTGGTGCGGGGTGGCGCTTCTTCTTCTTCTGAAATTGTCTTTTTTAAATCTGTATTAGTCTTATTAGTCTTATCGCGCGCGCGATCTATATTATGCACAGTGCCAGATTTGTCATCGACAGTGCCAGATTTGTCATCAACAATGCCAGATTTGTCATCAACAATGCCAGATTTGTCATCAACAGTGCCAGATTTGTCATCGACAGTGCCAGATTTGTCATCGACGAGTTGAACCCCATGACCTGTAAGATTACGCCCTTTCCATCGCTCAATTCTGAATTCCCAGAGAGAAGCTTGCTCCAATTCTGCAATAGCTCTAAATATTGACCGACGACTTACCCCAAAGCGCGCTGCCAACTCTGAATGAGATGGCATATACTCAAAATGGTCACTAAATTGGTATAACGAGGTTAAGTAAATCCAAAGCCGATAGGCAGTTGTAGATAAGTTTGCATTTATGACGTGAACCGCTGTTCTAGCCGTCAATTTGTAAAAAGCTGATGACTCTACAGCTTCTTGTTCTACAATTGCAAGGTCTTTTCCCAGTGATGCGATCGCTCTTTTCATAGCTCTACCCCCATCAAAGGCAGAGTATTGAGCGCAAAAAAGCAAGAATAATACAGACTTGAAGACTTTTCTGTCATAATCCGAGTAATGAATGTTAAAAGAGAAATGCCTCAGCTATCGATTGCTGGGGTTTTTGTTTTCGTGATACGATTGTCACATTAATCAAAATATCACAGATTCCTCTTAGAATTTTGATTAATGTTTTAACATTATCACACCAGTCATCATTATACTCATGATCAAAATCAATAAAGCTCTACAAAAAACCATGCAAGACTGTGGGATAAAAGGGGTCTGGTTATCCGAGCAGTCGGGGATAGCCGAAGCTACCATCTCAAAATTCATACAGGACAAATCCGACGTACGAGCATCAACGGTTGAAAGAATCATTGACGGATTACCCCCAGAGGCTCGTGAATATTTCTTTAACTTGCTCTACCCGCGTACAAATAACATGAAAACTTTACTCCAAGATGCCACCCAAGAAGAAAAAATAGAAGCTTTACGCATTGTTGCTGCATCTATGGAAGACATGAATAATAAGCCGACAGAGAGAAATGCCAAAAAAACCTTGACACTTACCAGGGAATCGGTGCCAGTATAGAATCTGAATTTCCCCCAGCCGAAGAAAATAAATGAATGAGACAGAGTACCAATCACTGGTCACGACGTGCCGTAGCTTAACCAATGACCAGAAGGTGTATCTTATTAGGGCTTTACTTGGCGATCGCAGTATTGAAGTAAATCTGCCAAGTCAAGAAGAGAGGGTGTTGTCTATCTCTACCGATTCGGTGACAAAGCTTTTAGATACTATTGCTGATTCTCTAGCGAGTAGGGGAGGAGGGCGATTGAGGTTTGAGCTTTACAGAGAAATTGAAAGTTTGAATTATGTCAAAAATTGACGAGGTACATACTAGGCGATTGTTCTGTGAGGAAGTCCGATCGCCTATTTTTTTTTACGCCACCAAGTAAACGGATTCGTTACCCGCACGCGGACGCGGCACAAACTCACACGCTCAGGTCTACCCGTAAGGAGTGCCGCTCGGCTCGTTGATATCAGCTTCGCGCTCGAAGACTCGCGCCAAGCAAGTCAGGTAATGTGGATGTTTTTGGCATCGGCGGGAAGAAAACCAGGTGAAAAACACGTTGAAATGGGCGTTCTTCACGAGTCGTCCAAGTTAATTAGTACTAAGTTTGCCATCTCGTTCGGTGGGCGCGGTCGTTCGTCTGCGGCTGTCACACGCCACATTAGGCGCTTACTCATCAAATCGATGCTTATTTATGTGTGGCGGTGCCTGCCTCCGAACTTCACGCCGCGACTCATCCGGGTAAAAGTTTTTCAAGATTCTTCTAAGAGGAAAGACACCACTAGCCGCCGTCGCAAGTAGCAGCCAACAAGAAGTGCAGCGCTACGCGCTGCACTTCTTCATTAAAACAAGCTTAATTGTATTGCGTTCTGGCTAACGGCTAAGTGTTTCGTCCGGTGAATTCCGGTTTCATACACGAGCGCACGAGCCTTTTTTTGATTCAATTTCAAATCTGCTCGTTTTCTTTGTCCGGGTAGTGGCTCAAAGAAATACTGGGTTCTGACGCTGTCATTCGTGTACAAGGCGTAATGCTAGAGAAAGTGTCACCTTGTGCCATATCCCGCTTGAAAGTTCCAAATCATTTTTTGAGCCGGAACTTTACTCTTTTTGGCACTCCTTTTAGTGCTTGAAATCCTAAAATTCAAGACTAAAATTATGAAAATGTTCCGACACTGTTAAAACTCGGAACTGTGTAAAGTTTTATATACTTTGACGGATAACGGCTAAAAGGTAGCCATATCAATGCTTTAAGGTACTTGGCACTTCATGACAGCTTCTCTAGCCTTAGCCCAATTGATTTAAAATCATCCGGCTCTGGTGGTTCACCTGTACCAGTTTCCTCTAAGAAGATGGTTAGCTGTCTGCCATCGGCTTTAAATGATGGGTTGCTGTCGAAGTGGTCAGGATTCCAGCGATCGCCTATCTCCTCAGAACTGCTCACTTCAGTAGAACTGTCCCGATAAAAAGTGTCCGTTTTAGCGGAACTGTCTTGATAAAAAGTGTCCACCTCAATAGAACTGTCCTGACAAGAAGTGTCTACCCCGCCAGTACTGTCGGTTTTTATCCTCTGATATCCATAAGCCTTAATCGTTTCTGATGTGTAATCAGCAGTGTGTCCGTTATCCCAAAGAATTCTGTACTTCTTGCGGAAGGCTTTTTGAATAACTCCACCTCTACCACCAGGGTTAACAAAGCGATTGCCTTCGGCAGTGCCCCCTGGGCAATCGCCTTCCTTCCATTTCTCAGCCTCATCCTCAATTCCAGGAAAAGCGCTGCCATCTTCCCAGGCAGGGTCATAGATAGGCTGCTTGCCTTGCTTTTTCTCAGAGGAATTCAATTCAAAATCATAAGCTGTGCCAGTGGTGTACTGATTGGTATCAAATAGTTCCATAATTGGTTTTAGGATTTTGATAAGGTTTTTGGTTAGGAATTAGGGGTCAGGGTAACTTCTGATCTCTAATTCCTACTCCCTGGCTAAAAAGCTAAAAAGCCAAAAAGCTAAAAATTTAAAAATCTATTTCTTCGATATCGACAATCCAGCCAGAGCGTGAGCGTACCAACTTGCACCCGTTCTCAGGGTTGCATGCCCAATCGATTGCACGTTGCCTGTAGATATCGCTGCCACAGTTGAGGTATTTCCTCATGTCCTCCAGAATCACAGAGAATGGTATCTCTGCTGGTGGGTTGATGACTTTACTTATGGAAGCGAGGTTTTTATCCCCTTCCCCTTGGTTCTCCAAAGGTCGCTTGCGTTTTTCTTCGTGCCGCCGTCGCAAGTTTTCAATTAGCTTCTTGGCTACTTTTTTCTGGTCATCCACTGAATCCATGGCTTCTTCAGCTTCCTTTTTGGCAGAAGAATTCGTGGATTGAGTAGCTTGATTCAATTGGGGAGAGTAGATTTTCTGCCAAAATGCTCTATCATCAGCAGAAAATTCCTTTAGCTGATAGGAACCGGGATTGATTTGCCCGAATTCATCACTAGGGGCTTCGATTGCTTTGAGGATGTGTGGTGCAATTTCTTCTAATACTTCTTTGGGCTCACGCTCCTCAGTCACCCGCAATTCTTCCGGCAGTTCCTTCGCTGCTGAGAAATGCTTAATGATTTCCTGCTCATCCACTGTGGTATCAATCTCTGCCTGCTTGCGAATTTGGATGTTGCTGGCTTTATGCAAAGTGAGGTTTTGATACCACTCCCACTCAATGGGGAGATTGGTTGGCTCATTGCGAAAATGCTTTAGTACATTCGCTCTCTTCGCGTGAATGTCTCCCCCGTGTTCCTTCAGCCATCTTTGGGCGATCGCCCAAAGGAAAGCTGCATCAAGCTTGCCCTCGTTTGTTCTCCATGGTCCGTCCGGTAGCCAGTCCCACTCAATTTCTTTAGGGGAAGGTTTACGGTTGAAAAACGGGTCGCGGGGCGCGGCTAATGATCCTTTAGAAGAATTGATAATTGCTTGGGTGGTTGCTTCATCTACTGGTTTCTCAGAGGAATCGTGGGCTGGCTCCTCTTGAAGTTGATTTTGTAAATCATTTTTCACTCCCTCGCTCTTGTCTGAGAGAGTCTGATCTAAGTCTGAATAAGTCTTCGCGCGCGCGCGATCTATATATATGTCGCTGTGAGATTTTTCTAACAAGGTGTTAGATTTTTCTAACACCCTGTTAGATTTTTCTAACACCCTGTTAGATTTAGTTGACCTGCAACCGACAAGGTTTTTAACCTGCCACTTGATTAT
>NZ_CAWUDP010000182.1:0-9647 GCF_963920835.1 Scytonema sp. PCC 10023 | reverse complement strand
GTCAGAAAAAGCGTGAAGTAATTGCGATCGCCTACCTTCAAGGAAGAGACAAAGGCAATCGCATAGCTGCATAAGTTGATGCTGCCTGCAATTAATAATTGTCATCTGGGTGCGTCATTAAGTACCACCGCTAAAAAGCCCCTCTACCTCACGAGAGGGGCTTTTTTTTCGGACAACACCGCGATCATCGCACCCAACTGCATAAGTCTCGTTTGCTTACATTTAAGACAAGCCAATGTCACATTCTATTACCCCTTCCCGGAAGGGGCTTTTTTTTCGGGCAAGAAGACGATTGGCTCTGCCAGCGCAAAAAGGCTCTAGCCTCCTAGATTCCTCTAAGAGAAGCAAACAACCCAAACCAGTGGATTGGCGTCCCAGCTTTCCGAACCATTAATCGACTGCCACAACATCTGAAAAACCTCTTTAGCTGTACGAGCGTTGTAGTGAGCGTTATCTTTTGGGATGTGGATTGTATAGCGGTTTAAGCTATTACCGCGAATCTCCTCGATTCCCTCTGCCAAGGCGTCTTCTGGTAGAGTCGAGAGGAGCTATTACGCTCCGTCCCTCTCTGTTAGATCCGGACGTGCAACTTTCGCTGCATCCGGCTCCCGATGTTCTTAGCTTTCGCTTTTGCTCATGTGGATGTAGTCGTGACAGCTTTCGTGTACAGCCAGTAGGTTTTTAGGCTTCCAGTTGTTGTGGTTTCCATCTACGTGATGTAAATGTACTTTCTCTTCACTAAGCATTTTTAAGCCACAGTGACCACATGAATGGTTTTGCCGTCTTAAAGCTCTAGAGGTTTCTCCTTCGTAGAGTTTGCTGTTACGCTCACTCCAGTAGGTTATGTTTCCGTCGTACGGCGATTTAGCGCCTTTGACGTTGACGTGTTTGTTTTCGGAGTAAGGAACTGCTGGGAACGCCTTTCTTATCAGGCTTTCGCTTGATTTCTGGTCGTTCTTTGCTTCCTTGTTGAATACCTTGAACGCCCTGTGATTGATGTGCCACAAAGAGAATCTTGAGCCATCCATCTTGCAGTAGCGATGGTAATTCCTCCAGCCTCTAACCAAGGGAGCTAATTTCTCAGCTTTTACCTTGGAACCATAGTTCGAGTTGTTGACGATTGCTTTTACTTTCTGACGAAAAGCTTTGAAGTTATCCATTGAGGGAACACATCGAAACTTTCCGTTGCTCTGCACTTTGAAGTGCCAGCCAAGGAAATCAAAGCCATCTGTCGTGGCGGTTATCTTGGTCTTGCGTTCGCTGACGTTCATTCCTTTCTCCGCAAGGAACTGGCTGATTTTTCCAAGAATCTCTTTCGCATTTTCATTGGGTTTGAGGATAATTACCATGTCATCTGCATATCTTACAGATGGGTGGATTGCCTCGATTCCATTGAGCGCGATGTTAGCTAATAAAGGACTTACCACACCGCCTTGGGGAGTCCCTTGTTCAGGAAACTCAGGATTTGTACCTGCCTTGAGGCAGCGGAAGATACCTCTCTTCATGCCTGCTGGGGCAATGAGGTTATCCATTATGGTGTTGTGGCTTATCTTGTCGAAGCATTTTTCGATGTCGAGTTCGATAACTCGCTTAGTTATTCCATTTGCCTTTGAATTAAGGTTTGAGAATAGAATCTTTTGAGCATCGTGTGCTGAACGTCCTGTTCTAAACCCGTAACTTCTGGCATGGAAGGTTGCTTCATGTGCTGGTTCTAAGGCATATTTCGCTAGGCACTGCCATGCTCTGTCTGCCATAGTTGGGACTTTGAGTATTCGGGTTTTTCCGTCCTTCTTGGGGATAGGTATCTCCCGTAATTTGTTATGATGCCAATTAATAGCGTTGGTCTTGAGGGTTTCCTCAAGCGCAAAGCGTTCTTCTAAGTTGAGGGACGCTTTGCCATCAACACCCGCAGTCTTTTTACCAGCATTTAGCTGAGATACTTGTCGAATCGCCAGTAATCTCGCTGAAGTGGATTTCAGAATCAGCTTTTGCAGTGACCGCGCTCTCCGCCTGTCGCCAACTTGAACTGCTTTGTACACTCGCTTTTGTAGGCGGAACAAGTTCTTGCGGAATTGCTTCCACGGTAACTTGCTCCAAGATTCACTAGTTTTGACACTGTGTCTAATCATGCGCTAACTCCGGTTTGTGTATTCTGAACATCTCCGACCAATTACGGTCTGTCCTACCCGAATTGAAAGGTTTCCGTCGCTCGTCTGACCTACTTGAGGTTCGACCTCCTCAAGACTCTCAACTCGTTTTTCTTCGTTCCCCAGATGAGATTGTTTGTACCGTTAGGTGGAGCCAATTCAACCGCTAGAACCCCTTACTCTTGCCGCTTGTCAGCGAATACATCGGCGGGATTTTTACTCTAGCGAAGTCAGGGTTTTTAATGTTATGCCCTGCCTTGATATGGGTTGCTTTTCTAGGTTCTGTTTCACCGTGGGTACTCCCTGTTAGCGCCAGTGTCAACTCATAACAGTTGTCTGATTGCGCCCTGTTCCCGGCTTCGCTCTGTAGAATTCCGAGTCTACTCGGCGTGGGCAGATGAGGAGTCACCTCTGAGTTTGAGGGGAAGGGCTTTCACCTTCATCTTGTCTGGAGTTCAACCATCGCTGGTTGGGTAACTTATGTACGGACTGGTTACCGTGATTCAGTTACCAACGAATCGCACTCGCTAATATCATGCAATCGTTCAGTGCGAATTTGAGAGACTTTTAAAAAGATTCGGGCTGCATCCTTGGGCATATGGATTGATGGCTTCCAGTTTCCGCGTAACCCCATTGGCGGGTTCTCCTCGCAATAATTCGCTTTGTAAATATAGTCTCCAGAAAGCGTTTGTGACCAGGTTTCCCTTACCCATAGCTCTGTACCCACCTTGCCGTATGGGCATTTTGCATCGGATTGAGATTTAACAATGCGTCTAGTTTGGCTCTTTTTACCCTCTAGAATTGCTCTTACCATTGGGGTTGAAAAGAGAATCGGTTTCTGCTCTTCTGTTGTTATAATTTTCATACTTGCATATTGACTAAAGGTACCCCATGAAATTAGTTGTGCGTTTCTGGGGTGCCTTTATTTTAAGATTTTGGCAATTACAAATCAATATTCTAAACTCTTAAAGCCAGTTTTTATTGGGGCGAACGCATCCATCCATTTGCTCAAAAAAATATCCCGTGTCAACCACACGGGACGACCCTTCATACCATAAAAAAATCCAAGACTATCAAAGCATTTACTCACCCTTTCGGCAAGTTTCCTCTGAGAAAATGAATCAAAAAAAATACCAAGCTTTATTACTTGGTAGGTCGGATTCTATCAGCGTTTCCCTTCATTAATCTTTTTTTAATCCATCTCGACTCAAAATGCCAAGTATTTCTCAGAGGAAACCTTAAATAGATAAACCCCCTTAAGGTTGCGGTAAGGGGGCTTTGGTAGTACACCATCTTACAGGCAACCAAACTAGCACAGATGGTAAGCTATGGCAACTAATCAAATATAATCTGATACTTTTCACTAAAACTATAGAAAAGCGTACTAATTGCACTGGCAGCCCTTTGCAATTTATCTTCATAAAAATAAAGCTGAAGCGAATCGGGCTGCTTATAGAGAGCGATCGCAGCGGTAACCAATCTTTTATTCTGGCTCGTAAAGACTGGACATACGCTGAAATGCGTAGATTGAAAATCATACACACCGCGCTTAAGCTGCTCTAGCACTGGTTTCTGAATCTCACCACTCAGGCAAGAACCATCATTAAGCTTAGCTTGAAATTCTCCCTTGATACTGTTGAAAGCTCGTTCAAATACGTCCAAGTAGGAGTATTTGTCAACGGGTACTGACCATGCCCAAAACATTAGCCTAGTATCTTTAATGTTTTGAGATTGCACAATATTATTTGTGGAATTATCTATCAATGCTACGAGGAACGTGGCGCGAACATTGGGGTCTGACTCCCTCAACTGTGATATTTCTTCATAACTTTGACGAAAGTTCTTTATCACTTCAGTATGAGTCAACAGTGGTAACTCAATTTGCTTACTTAATCCAATGCGATCGCCTAAAGGCGTGTCCTTCATTCCAAAAACTATTCCCACTACCAGCACTGATAAGAAAGATAGTCGAATTATCCACGCAAGAGTAGATAAATTGTGGTTGGGCAGAAGGGATTTAATCACATCTAGAAAAGCATTGATAATTTTTTCAATCATGGGAACGCACCTGACATTTAGAAAAGCTTGAGTTAGCATGGTGTCCAAGACCTGAAACTCTTCAAAAATCACCATACAACCCTGAAATTTAGTTGCGGCGCTTAATAAGCTTTAAGTGCCGCTTTACATTAGGAGGATTCATGAACAATAAAGAAGCCCAACAAATACTAATTAATCAAGGATTGCTCGACCCTCCGGCAGATGGTAAATGGGGCAACCTCAGTAAAAGTGCTTTGATGAAATTTCAAAAGCTTACTGGTGTCCCCGAGCCAGACGGGATTCTCGACGAAGCGGCTAAAACCTCTTTAAGGCTTGCGCCACCATTGCCACCCATTGAAGCTGAAGGGCTGATGGAAAAAATCATCAGCTATTACCAAAAGCACAATTATTGGATAGCTCGGGGAAGAGATGTTTTCAATATCGTATATATAGAGGGGATGTACCCAGACGGAACCCTCAATAGTGACCGATTGGACGAGTGGAACGACACCCGCGCTTTATTCCAAGTAGATGATTCTGGCAAGGCTCAAATAGTAGAAGCGTGGGCAGCGACTTGTGAGCCTGGTGCTTACTACACTTACCACCGAATGAATCCAGCGGGAGCCGCCAGGATTCAATTCGGTCAATATTGGGCGTGGGCTGTGGGGATGCATGGGAATTCGCGACCACATGAGGCATTGGTTCAAGTCGCTGATGTCAAAGTTTGTCGAGATGACAACGAGGACGGGTTGCGGATTGGTGATGCGGTCGCGGAGGGTCGTTATGGAGTTAACCAACACGATGGATCTGATATGGATAAAGTTGGTCGAGCGTCTGCCGGATGTCTTGTCGGGAAGCTTATTGAGGGACAGAGGAAGTTTATGAGCCGGATTAAAAGCGATCGCCGATATCAGGCAAGCAACGCTTATATTTTTTGTACAGCGGTGATTCCAGGGGATAAGCTCTAACAATGCAAAAAAACTCAGGCATTCTTCAACACCCGAGTTTAAAAAATGGAAGCAATGATTTACAGCCCACTATAAACGATTGTTTTGCAGTATTCGTTGGGTGCGTGAGCCTCAAAAAAACGAGCGTCAAAACAGTGAACAGTGAACAGTGACCAGTAAACAGTAAACAGTACCAGCCGCCAGTGAGAAGATTGACTTGGGACATCTTGATACTGCGGGTACTTGGTAACTGGTAACTGATAACTGATAACTGGTAACTGATTCGGTCAAACTAAAACAAGCCCCTATAATAAATTAAATCGGCATCTGGGAGAGATACCGATTCGTGGGGTAAGTGGTGATTGATTTACCTAGGAGAACAGGCAAAGCACGATTATAACTCTAGGAAAAGAAAAATGCCCATCACCTTAGATAAACCCACCATCACCAGTTTAAAGACTTACAAAATTATCTCTGAATTCGAGTACACCTACTTTGGCTTGCAATTACTAAAAGACCCAACAAACAGCAGCCAAGACATAGACACGGACGCCTTTGAGTCTGATTGGGGCGTCTCCAACACCAACCTGATGAGATATCTGCAAACGCTAGAGACTCGTAAAGTACTGAAAATCACCCCAGGACCTGTTCAGGTGACGTGGGGACAGAACGAAACAACTACCATATCCCGAGAAGAAGTCCTTAGCATGAAAAAGGACGGAATCATCAACTCAACGGCATATATCTACTACGCACTACTCCTAAATAAAGGTGGCGGATTGGTTCAAGGAGTCGAACCCACTGACTATTCAGTGGCTCCTTGGAGTATTCCACCTGCGACCCTACTCCAAGAATTAACAAGCCTCAGCCAAAAAACGAACGACGACGGGTCAAAAGTCCTGTCTCTGGATTTAAGTAATGTAAGCGTCATTTGGCTTATATAAGCGTCCAAGGCTGATCACGTTGTCACCTGTGGTCAGCCAGATTTTTTAACTTTAAGCTTTTTAAAGAATATGGTAGACCTTACGCAATACATGGCTAAGCTTTATGATTTAGATTTACTAAATCACTCATTTTTCATTTTTCTAAAACTGCGCTCGCTCTTGACGAGTGCAACAACTATTATTGACCTTGGTGACGCTCTTGCTGATGATTTCTCTTACATAGATACTTTCAGACACTCCTGTAAATTAGCAAAGAAGGATTTGATAAAATTCCAGCCACTACCTACACTTAAGCTTCGTCTTGTGTCGTACGCAAGGATGAGTGAAAAAGAAGTGAAAGCATCTTATGAATCAATTGGCAGTACAGCTTACCTATATAATGCCATTCAAGCCGAAACTAATCTTGTCGGTGGCGGGTATGTTTACATAAATCCAGCTTTCCTAAAAAAGTGGAATCTTTCAGAAAGCCAAATAATAGAAGATTTGCCAAAAATCCTGGAGCTTTATGAAAGATTCAGGACGACCGATGTTCAGAGCCAATTATTAATGAAGTGGCTGCCAACCGCGCTAGGTTTTGACCTTAAGTCCATATCCCTAGAAGATTTAAAAGCATTATATAGTCTTGGGCTAGCAAAAAATGCTTATATATTTTGGGTTCTTCAAGAAGAGTCCATCTCCAACCTTGGGCAAATAGATTTAAAATCTCTTTCTAATGCTACAGGGGTAAGCATTCGTGATTTCATCTCAAGTTTGTCTACATTACAGAAAAATAAAATATTAGATTTTAGTATTGAAAATGTAGAAATCTTTTGGTCGAAATTAAAAATACCAGAGGTTTCAGAGCTTAGCATTATTGGAGAAATGCTTAAGCCAGAAGCAAAAATACTATATCAATTCAAAGCAGAGCCAGAACCATTAATTAATGTAGCTTCATTCTGCAAAGCCAATGCAATTACTGAATCAGACTTTTATATATACCTTAGTAAATTAAAATCCAAAGATATCTTGGATTACTCCGTAGATAACATGGCTTTTAGCTGGAGATATTCTTACTCACCTCGGTAAGAACAATCCAAAAATGCGAAGCCTGCAGGGCGGGCGGCTACGCCATCGCCTATTTTTTTTGACAAGCCTCATTGAAAAGCGATCGCAAACAAACTCGTCATCCGGACGCGGACGCGGCACAACTCGCAATGGCACGCCCATTCATCAGGAGTGCCGCCCGGCTTGTTGATGGTAACTTCGCGCTCGAAGACTCGCGCCAAGCGAAAAAAATATTCATACTTCCTCAAAAAAAGTCCCACTGGCAATCAAGCTGAGGTGGGCGTTGTTCACGAGTCGCCGAAGTTAACTCTCAAAAAGTTCGCTTGCTCGTTCGGTCGGCGCGGTCGTTCGTCTGCGGCGGGTCGCACGCCACACCACACATCTATTCATAAAATCCACATCTATATATAGTGTGGCGGCGTCCGCCTCCGAACTTCACGCCGCGACTCATCCGGGTGAAAGCTTTTAAAAATTCTTCAACAGAGGAATGACACGACTAGTCGTCGTCGCAGCTGGCGGTCATGGTTGCGTTGGTCGCTTTTATGGTTGTAATGTTTGTTTAATGCCCGTATACGCTCTATAATATATTTAGTTTCAGTTCTCCGACCAATGCTGCAATCAATCTTTTCTCAGTTCAGTTGCTTTGGGTTTTCCGGTTCTCGGCAGTGTCCTGCGTCGTTTGCTCCGTTGGCAGCTGCTGCCAAATTTGTCTCCGCCGGCGATCGCCTTCGGCACTGCGCTTCGCGCAATCGCGTCCTGGTAGGGTGTGCCGCAGGTGTTGATGCGTTCTTCCGTTCCGCGTTCCCGTCGGCTGAGGTGTTCTCGGTCGCCTCTGGTCAATGGGGTGTCGGTCGTGGGGCGTTCGCTGGTCGTTCCATTGCTTGCGTCTCGGCGGTCAGGTCTGGTGGTGGTTTGTGGGTTTCTTTCCCGTCGTCACCTTGTCCCGCTGGTCTGTCCCCTTCCGCTTCCAGTTCCCGGTGCTTCTCTGGTTCCCGTTCCGGTTCTTGGGCATCACTCGCTCTTGCCCTTGGTTCTGGTGTTCCGTCTCTGGTGTTTTTGGGTTCGCTACCGTGTCCAGTCGGTTGGGGTTTGTCTCCGGTTCCGGCTTCTCCCGGTTGGTTTGGCTGCTCCTCAGTTTTCGGGCACGCTCCGGTTCAACTTTCTTTGTTCTAACTTTTTTCGTGGGGTGGTCACGCTGCCCCACTAAAAAAATATGGTGTGGCATACAGCGCTACACCATATTTTTTTAACAGTTACCAGTTATCAGTTATCAGTTATCAAGTATCCGCAGTATCAGTTTCATCCTCCGGGGGAAACACCACACCAATTGGACCAGAGAGCCTTGGTGGTGAGCCACTGCGGTCTTGGGGTTTCCCCAAGTAGAGCAAGTGGCGTTCGCGAAGCGTCTCCGAAGGAGATACCCGGAGGGCGGGTTTAAATCCCCCACCATAGCAGGCGTTACTGCGGCTGCTGGTACTGTTCACTGTTTTAATTCCTAGTTTGCTTGCTTAAGCGCCTCAAGAATAGCATTTCTGCAAAATTCCCTATAGCGATCGCCTCCCATTGCTTTAATTTTTTCTAATTCGCTTGCAGAAAATCTAATAGCAACTACCTGATCACGCGTCTCTTTGTTGCCAAAGTCAAACCTGTACTTTGTGCCAAAATCGGGGTTTCCTCCCGGTCTGCCTCTACCTGCTCCCATTTCCCTTCACCCTTACCCTTATTTTTCTACTCTCATGCTAGCGCGTATACGAGCTAGAAAATTATGAAGTTTTTGTAGAGATATCTTATTTTAGCTTGTATACATACTATAATAAATATAGTTCAATGTTCGACCAAAACAATGAAAGATTCAACCTCTCCCGTATCAATTTTCATCCCTGCAATCAACGATTTTGTTGAGGTTAAGGGTGCAGTATCTCAGGTCATTGATGGTAAAAGCTATCTACGGCTGATTTGCGTGTCCTCTATTGGCGCTAAATTGTTGGTCAATCCAAGCGATTTAGAAATCTTCTTTGCTCGTGGCGGTGGCGTGCCGTTCTAAGAAGAAATCGGGTAGCTGTTGCCAGCTACCCGTAGACATAAACATTCGGTTACGCAAACATTCACTAAAAAAAGGAAGCGCTTCGACCAATGACTAGATTTTCCGCCAAAGCACACACACGCACTGACCGCAACTATTCAGCTTTTCATCAATCATTGCTTCATGAAAACAACGCCCTTGACTACGCTTTGAGACACCTCTACAGCCTTGAAAACACTAAACATTTACTGGAGAAATGGGGATGGACACCAGACCAAATCAAGGCAGGAATTGACCACGCAACCATAGAAGTTTGTGAAAAAATTGTATATCTGCATATTCCGGGCATCATCACAAAGCGAAATGAACCTGTAAAGATTCGCGGTATCAGCAGATTTATTGCGAAGTGTGACTATGTACAAGCGTTGATTGACCGCTGCTGGTCAAAGGCTGACCCCTAGTGCGATTCGTTACTAGCTGAATCGCGGTAACCAGTCCGTACATA
>NZ_CAWUDP010000181.1:0-10088 GCF_963920835.1 Scytonema sp. PCC 10023 | reverse complement strand
TTTTGAACCCAAAAACTATGGTTGACACCGTTTAACTACGTTTCGGGACTACACTACCAAAACATTGCCTGAACTTTCCAGAATTTAAACATCGAGGACAACTCTGGAAGTTCTTGGTTTGGAAATACAAATCAGTACTGAATTTTCATCGGTTGCAGCAGTTGGAGGTTCCTGGTAAGCAACTTCGCCTGCATCGATTTTGCACATACAAGTACCACAGATACCTGCACGACAACTATAGGGAGGGTTAATGCCATTGGCTTCTGCAAACTCCAAGATAGTGCCATCACCCTCCTGCCAAGTCAAGGCTTTGCCCGATTTTGTGAAGACAATCTCAGCTTCTCTAACGTCTTCACCTGCTGTTGCAGCAGGAGGTTGGCTTGTAGAAGAGACTTTACCCCCCTTGGTAAAGGATTCAAAGAAGACTCTACTTTCAGGAACTCCCCATTCCTTGAGTCCTTCGCGCAGAGATTGCATAAAGGGTGGAGAACCACAAAGGAAAAACTCGGCTCCTTGCCCAACCAATTGTTGAATTAACGCAATGTCTACGTAACCAGTACTATGGTAAAGACCTTCGTCTTCCGCTCTGGGACGGCTGTAGCGAAAATGTACCTTGAGGTTGGCATTGCGTTGACTAAGCCCCAAAACTTCATCCTGGAATGCGTGAAACCTACCATCCCTAACACCATGTACAAACCAGATAGGTCGATTGGGGTTAAGACGGCTGCACGCCTTTGCCATGCTGATCATAGGAGTAATTCCGACACCATTACTAATCAGCACGGCAGGCAATGACTTCTGAACATCTATAACAAACCTACCGCTTGGTGGTTTTGCTGTAATAACGGAACCTTCATTGACAAAATCGTGCATAAAGTTAGATGCAATACCAGCCGGTACATCTAACCCCGTAGGAGTGGTTTCTTGCTTAATGGATAGGCGATAGTATTCACACGAATCGGTGTAATCTGAAAGAGAGTACGTGCGAATGACAGGCTTAGTTTGTCCGGGGATCTCCAGCTTGATAGTTAAGAATTGACCCGGTTGAAAGTTAGGAATTTCCCCGTTATCCTCAGGTTTCAGATAAAATGAAGTAATTTCCTCACTTTCTTTTACCTTGCGAACCACCACAAAGTTACGCCAATCCTGCCAGATCTTGCTGTTTGTTGTTTGAGAGGAACGCCTAATATTAAGGTCTTGAGCAGATTGTTGTTGACTTGCTTTGCCAGTATGAACTAAACCAAAGACTGCACCACACCCGGTTCCAAAGAGCGCAGAATACACACCAAACTGATAAGCAGATTTATCTTTGGCATTTGTTACACCAATGGCTACAGCAGCAGCTAGGGTAACTGCAGAGCAAACTGTAGCTGCTGCTGTCACACTTCTAAGTAATGGATTCTGAATTCTTCCCAGACTTTCCAGCACTATTGTTTCCTGTCTAGTTGTAATTATTAACGCAATCGACTGGAGTTAGATCTCAAACTGTTAACTAACTGTTCAATGTTGCAGCCCCAAAGGTTGCGTTGAATTTGCGACACCAGATAACAGCAGATTGGTATTTTGCTAAATTGACACTACTAGGAATTGAATAACTCTGAGTGCCACTAAATTTTTGTAGAGGGGCAAGAATTACGTAATCTCCCTTTTTTAAAGGATAAGCAGGTGGTTTGGTAGTATTAATGACATTTTTGGATTGATGCAAAATGACGACCAAATCGGGTCCAAGATTCGAGGTCTTAAAATCAGAACTAAGTTCCACAAAGGATTTTCCATTTCTGGTCACAATGCGAGCAGTTCCTTGAGTGTTATGTTCTCCAGAAACAAAAGTGCCAGATTTAACAGTTGTTTGTTTGTTTTGCTTCGACTGGGTTGAAGATTGTGTCTGAGCTGACGGTGTAGCAGCAGCCACCTGATTCTTAAGAACTTCTGCTGCACAACTGACTACCACAAGAGAAGCTAGACTCAACAATATCTTTTGTTTCAATTTCATGGCTGATACTTTCTTAATGCAATCAAGCAACAATTTAATTGTTGCTTGAGTCATTAGTTGCATGATGATGCTTTGCTAAGGAGTTTACTTAAGAAAGCTGATATTTAGGCGAGAAAATTTTTACAAATTTCTCAGCAAAATCTCATAACCTAAGCTGAGTTTTATTTTAAGGGGTAGCCAAGATCGCTCCTTAGGTGGCGATCGCTAAACGGTCATGGTATGTAATTGACCGAAGATCGGAGGGCGCAAGCCCCTAA
This sequence comes from Scytonema sp. PCC 10023, assembly GCF_963920835.1. Lineage (NCBI taxonomy): Bacteria > Bacillati > Cyanobacteriota > Cyanophyceae > Nostocales > Scytonemataceae > Scytonema > Scytonema sp. PCC 10023. Next base: position 7,838 of record NZ_CAWUDP010000181.1, on the reverse strand, counting down.
ATTCGATTTATGGGCGACGCCGTGAGGGGATTTTAATCCCCGTCAAACTTCTTTTTGGTTGGCAACATACTGCTTAATTACCTCTAAAGGTGCGCCTCCTACTGTTGAGACAAAATAAGAATTTGTCCAAAGTGTTGGAATCCTGCTTTTCAGATGAGGGAATTCCTGTCTCAAATACCGAGAGGTTGTACCTTTAAATCGCTTCATTACTTTGTGAATACCAAATTGTGGATCGCACTCAAGCAGTACGTGTACGTGATCTGGCATTACTTCAAGTTCAATGATTTCCACTTGAATTTCCTTGGCTATCTGATACAAAAGTTCTTTTAGCCGTGGTTCAACTTCGTTAACTAGTACGGGACGACGATATTTGGGACACCAGACAACATGATACTTGCACGAATAGACGATATTTTTGTTTGATTTGAAATCTTTCATAGATTTCCCTGAAATTAGATAGCTCTTATGTATATAATTTAAATTATACAGCTATAAGATATCTAATTAAGGAGGTGATTCAAGAGTGTTGGTACTGGAGTACAAAGCGGTGATTAAGCCCAATCAAGCAAAAGCTATAGACGAAGCTATACGTACAAGTCAGTTTGTGCGGAACAAGGTACTTAGATACTGGATGGATAACCGTGGAGTAGGCAAGAAAGAACTGTACCAGTACAACACGAGAGTTAGAGCAGAATACAAGTTTGTCAAAGATTTAAACAGCCATGCTTGTCAAGCGTCTGTTGAAAATGTAGAGCGTGCAATCAATAGGTTTTTTGATAACTGCAAGAACAACAAACCAGGAAATATTGGCTATCCACGCTTTAAGAAAGACAGTCGCTCTGTTGAGTACAAGGTATCAGGATGGAAGTTACATCTATCAAAACGCCGAATAACTTTCTCGGATAAGAAAGGGATTGGAGAACTCAAACTATTGGGCAAGTGGGATTTCCACACGTACCCAATTGAGTTAATTAAGCGGGTTCGGATTGTCCGTAGGGCTGATGGTTACTACGTGCAATTTTGCGTCAAAGTGGATGCAACCTGTGAACCTCGAACCGGGGATGGTCAGGTTGGGTTAGATGTCGGGTTAGAGTACTTTTACTCCGATTCCAACGGGCACCACGAGGAAAATCCCAGATTCTTGCGTAAAGCAGAGAAAGCCATCAAGCACGCTCAACGTCGAATTTACAAAAAAGAAAGAGGAACGAACAACAGACGAAAAGCGCGAGGGAGATATGCCCGGAAGCATTTAAGAGTAAGTAGGCAACGTGAAGAACATGCCAAGAGACTGGCACGTTGCGTATGCAAGGCTAACGCCTTAGTCGCCTATGAAGACTTGAATGTGAAGGGGCTGGCAACAAATCGTCGCCTAGCCAAATCAATCAATGATGTTGCTTGGACTACTTTTCGTCGTTGCTTGGAATACTTTGCTTTGAAGTTCAACACTAAAGTTGTAGCTGTTGCACCTCACTACACAAGTCAGAAGTGCAGTAATTGCAGAGAGACGGTTAAAAAGTCGCTCTCCACAAGAACTCACAACTGCCCACATTGCGGAACGGTCTTGCAAAGAGATGTGAATGCAGCTATCAATATTTTGTTAAAAGCAAAGTCTACCGGAGGGCATCCGGGAAGTAACGCTTGGGGAGTTGAAACCTCTACTCTGCTTGGGACAACCCTGGTACAGCAAGTTCCAACGTTGAGCCAAGAATCCCCCGGCTTTTAGCCGTGGGGAGTGTCAAACGAGAATATCTTGTATGCAATTATTTTAACCTTGGTTTTATTGTGTAGCGCTTTGGGTTACTGATACCTCTACAGTACAGAATAATATTTGTCAAGATATCTAAACAGTCACTGTCGTTGGCGTATCAGCTTTCATCTGAGATTAAAAAATACCGATTTTTCAGCCTTCGGACCATTTTCTATCTGAAAGTGAATATATGTCCATTGACACGAAACAGAAATAGTAGGAATATAAGCGCCGATCAAGTAAACACTAAGCTGCTTGATGCTGAAACGGTGAGAGGTTAAAGACTAATGGGGCGATTTGAGAGGCGACCAGATAACCTGGGAGGAAAAGGCGATCCATACGGGGCAGCAGAAACTGCCTTACGGGCTGTTACTGAGGAATTGCAGATTCTCCAACGGAATTTGCTGAAGTCGTTACACGAAGATGTGCACAAGCTACAGGCAGAAAAAGACCGCTTAACTAAAGAGATTAGACGGCTCCAAGAGGAAAAAGAACATCTACAACAGGGGCACCAAATCAACGAACAGCAAGCGTTGATTCGTCAGTTGTCACAAGTTTTGGCTCATCATATATCAACGCAGCTGCAATCATCTCTGGAAACTTTAGCGAACCAAGCTATGGAGCGTGTTTCTCAAACACCCACAACCTTAGAGAGTGAAAATGAATATGCTGAAAAACTCCTTGGCTCTTTGGATGACAGCCTGACTATCACCTTTAACTCACTGCAACAGGAGCTGAAAAACTATCAAAGCAGTGTTTCTCAACAGTTATCCCGGATGAGTGTCCAGCAAAGGGAAGGTGAAGCAATTTTAATAGAGTTAGTCAATCGCCTCCGCTCTGAATTGGAAGGAACAACAGGAGATGAAAGCAAGGCGATTGCCCAAGGCTTCGCCGTGAGCGCTCAGCCGAACGGGGCAGTGGCAAAGCCAATCGCACAAAGCGCAGTGTCAAAGGCAATCGCACAAGTTCCCCCTCCTGAGATTGAACAAACTCCACAACAACCACAACCAACTTCCTCGGAAACTCCAACGAAGTTGCAAACGGATGTTCCGCTAGAAATTACGGTTTTACCCAGTAGTGCGTCACAGGAAGAAACGCCTACTCCGGGTTCTGTTTATGAAAGCATAGCCTCGCCATGGGAAACAACTCAGCCTCCTGCTGCAATTCCAGAACCAACTCCCGTAACATCTGAGTCCACCGCCTCAAAGCCAGAACCACAACCAACACCAAACCAACCTCTACCGCAGACGAGAATGTCTTCGGTGCAACTGACGGGAGTCATCCTGCTTGTGTTGTCAACAGTGGCGTCAGCGCTGTACAACGTAGCCATTAAAGTGATTTTCCTCCCAGGTTCCCAAATTTTCGGTGTGTTTGACGTGCAGCGCCTGATCTCGCCGACTTTGGGGAATTGTCTGTTAATTTTGATGCTCAGGATGCTGGTGGTTGTACCGCTGATGTTGCTTTTGGCTCCGATGCTGCATTCACGAGTGTGGGAAGATTTGCAATACGTGAGTAGCTCACTGCGAAAAAATGCCACGAATCCCACTGCAAAAGGGGTGTTGGTACTGTCGATTGTTAGTGGATGCTTTTTATTTATATCTCAGCTTCTCATTTACCTTGCCATCGGTCAACTTGCCACTGGAATGGCGATCGCACTTTTCTTTGTCTATCCGGTGATCAACGCACTCCTGTCGTGGTTTTTATTCCGCGATGCTGGCTCCGGGAACCGCTCAAAGGGCGATCGCCTGACTTTGTTCACTACTGGCGCGATCGCTGTCATTGGCTTAGGTGAGTTGCTCGTTTTAGGAGGTTCCACCAGAACTGTCATGGGCAATATTCCTCTGGGGAGCATTGCAGCACTTGCTTCTGGAACAGCTTTTGCCTTCTACCTAATTTTCTCACGCAAATGTGCTGCGAAACTGCATCCAGTTTCTTTTACCTTGATTAACTTCGCTACGATGTTGCTGCTGTCTATCTTCGGTTTAGTACTGTCTTTACCCACAAACTGGAAGGTGCAACTGAACCCTGCTGGCTTGCTCGAACTTGTTTTATGTGCTTTCCTACTGGGTGTCCTGACGCTCTTGGGCTATTTGTTAAATAATTTTGGGATTCGTAAAGTTGGTGGCTCGCGAGCAGCAATTATCGGTGCAAGTATTCCCGCCCTCACGGTCATTTTTGCTGGGTTTATTATTCAGGAAACCTTGGCGCTTGAGCAAGCTTTGGGAGTTTTGCTAGTGACTTTCGGAGCGCTGATTTTCTGTTTTGAAAAAATCCGCAATTCTCCTAAACCCCATAATAAGTCTTCCAATTAATAGCAAGAGATTTCTAAACAATTCAGAATATACAATGTCTTTATCAGGGAATCCGGAAGATTCACACAAAACTTTTTGGTTATTTTTTGGTTACATATTTATCGGGCTTTTCATGTGTGTGGAATACACCAAATTGTAGGCGTGTAGAGCGTAGCACTTCAAATAAGAGTACAGTTGTACTCTCTTCTTCGGGAACGCTTTAAGCCCACATATTTATCAGATTAAATCGAAAATCGCTAGAATTCAATACCGTTGAGTTAAGAAGAATGTTTTTTGTTAGGTAAAGCGGCTCTACGCAAGCTATGCCTTGTACAGTTGTGGGTTTCGTTTGTCAAACAGGCACTTTCCAAGCGCGTGGGAAACCCCTGCACAGAAGTGTCCTCCCCAACAAAGCCCTTTTGTGTTTTTCATTCTAACTGAGCCGTATTGCGCTATAATTTGCCAACTGTTAGGGGAAACCCTTGTCAGTATAGAGTTATTTCATTGTAAATTTTGTGTGGCTCAAATTGAGGGGTGAAACCCTACACCCTCTTTTGCATTTCTTTAGATTTACCAACAATTATAATATCTGAAAGCCTTATTTTATGAGGCTTTTCACCATAAAAACTAATTTTTTACTATTCGTTAAACTTGAGTTTACTTAACTCTCTTTGGTAACAATTGTGTAAAAATAACTTAAATTTATTTATACAAATATATATTTTTAAAGTAATAGTATAAATTAATTTTTTAAGATAAATGACTTTAAAAAGTCTAGTTTGGTATTCTGTATCTTCTCTAACATTACGGTCTAAAAGAGGTTGATAGAATTAGCAAAAATTGTCGAAATAAAAAGGTAGTTTGAACCTTGGATTATCTTTGGAACGTAAGGTCAGGGATTTTTCGGAAAAAAGATTGGTTGTACCGCCAAAACATAACTGCAAGTTTTGAGAAGTACAGCATGCAAAGAGCCGCGCCACCTCTTTTTCTGTTAATGTTGTTACCAGGGCAGGTGAAACACCCAAACCTGCATTCTATCCTGAGAGTCTTTACCTAGGCAGGCTAAAAAAGTAGGCAAGATATTGAATCGTATCTGAATGCGAGAAGGGAGTAACTCGCTCATAATCATCTCGCTCTACTCAGTACTACCTGAATTCGCAAGAAAAGGTACGAAAATTATCTTTCTTTGACAGAGGTATTATTCATAAACCGTACGGACTAGCTAGTTTTTGAACCGAAACAATCGCTTCAAACGAGGCATCCTCCTTGAAATCATGCCTTATTCGTTGGATTTGACTTCCCGTTGTGTCGGTTCTTTGCCTCTTGTTGGAAAGATGCGCTTGTGGAACTGTTGCTAGTTGGTTTTGCGTGTACGTGTTGATACTTGCGATTCGGTGGCAATAGCTTGTACAACTTTTATATACGAGCAACTGTACAAACAGTGCTGGCTCTGGATTTGTGCTTGAAAATACGGATAAATTGCCAACTATGACTACCATGAATACTCATACATAACGCATAATAGATAATCTGAGGTAAAGACATCACCTAGTGGTGGGTGTATACTACTTATTTTCCATTGATTGACAATTGTGTAAACGTGCTATTCAAGTTTCTGTAATATGAGTAACGACGTAGATCTGATCAAACGTCTTGGCCCCAGTGCAATGGATCAGATCATGCTATACCTGGCTTTTAGTGCTATGCGGACGAGCGGGCATAGGCATGGGGCGTTTTTAGATGCTGCAGCAACGGCTGCCAAGTGTGCGATTTATATGACCTATCTGGAGCAGGGGCAAAACCTGCGGATGACTGGGCATTTGCACCACCTTGAGCCGAAGCGGGTAAAAATCATTGTTGAGGAAGTCAGACAAGCGCTGACTGAGGGTAAATTGCTGAAGATGCTGGGTTCTCAAGAACCGCGCTATCTGATTCAGTTGCCTTATGTTTGGATGGAAAGATATCCTTGGCGACCGGGGCGATCGCGCATTCCGGGTACAAGTCTCACATCAGAAGAGAAAAGACAAATTGAGCAGAAACTGCCGTCTAATCTGCCCGATGCCCAGTTAATCACCTCTTTTGAGTTTCTGGAGTTAATTGAATTCCTGCACAAACGCTCTCAGGAAGACTTACCCCCAGAAAACCGGATGGAATTGAGTGAAGCGTTGGCGGAGCATATCAAACGCCGTCTGCTCTACTCTGGTACGGTGACACGCATCGATTCACCTTGGGGAATGCCCTTCTACGCTCTGACGCGTCCTTTTTACGCTCCTGTAGATGAGCAAGAGCGTACTTACATCATGGTGGAAGATACTGCTCGGTATTTCCGGATGATGAAAGATTGGGCAGAACGGCGACCAAACACAATGCGCGTTCTGGAAGAACTGGATATTCCACCAGAGCGATTTGAGAAAGCTATGGAAGAATTAGACGAAGTCATCCGTGCTTGGGCAGATAAATATCACGAAGACGGAGGAGTTCCTATGATTCTACAAATGGTGTTTGGGAAAAAAGAAGACTAAAAACCAGTTATCAGTTATCAGTTATCAGTTATGAGTTATCAGTTATCAGTCAACTGTTTACTGCTAACTGTTAACTGATGACCGAAGCCCGCAGCGCTTGGACTGAGAACTCAGTAGTCAGAATAAGAAAAGGATGCAAGCCCCCAACTTTCTTATGGCATATGAAAAAGATTTATTCCCTTGCGCAAAGTGTACGAGCTTGCCTTGGCGTCCTTATCAAATCCCCTAAATTTATTTATAGGGATACCCAACTGTGTTCTGGATTGTGTGTTCTGCGTTCTTCTTAATGTTAATAGTACTTACCTAGTACTGGGATTTGCTGGAGTTTGACTAGGCTCAGTCGGCGTTTGATTAGGGTCAGATGAACCTGAATCAGTCGCAGGCGGAACTGTGGAAGGCGCAGATGGAGTTGGGGTAGCCTGAGGCGGAAGTGGAGTAGACTCATAAGTGGGTCTAAATTGACTTGGTTGCGCAGTTGAGGGTATAAAAGTAGGCAAAAAGCCGCTAACCCGGTCGCTGGCATCAATACAAGTTTCCAATGCTTGAGGGGGAGCAATATCAATTTCAGCACGCAAACCCACCACACACTCAGCAAACCGCACGGGTAACAAGCTACGACCGCAATAATTTAAAACTGCTGGGTTAGCAGCCTCCCGAGTGTAGCGACTGATCCCAACAACACAAGTCGCTAAATCTTCAGGACGCCGTGATTGCGTACAAGTTGCCAGTGCATCAGGTCCTGCAATTTGTGTTTGCCGCCCAATTCTACTCACGCAAGCAGACAAGTCACCAGGACGTAGTGCAGCAGCACAAGCTTGTGATGCTGCTTCCGCTGCTACTCCCGCCCTCAAAAGTCGCCCAGCACAAACACGGAAATTATTCCTGTATGTGGCGGTGACAGCCATAGTAGATGAAGTCATTGCTAACCATCCAGTCACAGCAAAGACTGGTACGCTAGCCATTGCAGTGACTCGGCAAACAACTGCTCTTAAGCCGTCTGCGCTTTCAAGACGCTTTGTAATGCGCCTAGCTTTTAACCCAAGCCAATGGGTATCTTCGCTTTTTCTGTTCTCTAACATTATTTCCCTTCTCCAAACACCCAAGAGTATGCTATTTCATGATAGAAGCCCGTTTTGATGCGTGCAATACAGAGATGAGAGAGTCAGGGAGTGAGGGAGTCAGGGAGATGAGGGAGATGAGGGGGATGAGGGAGATGAGGGGGATGAGGGAGTGAGGGAGTGAGGGAGTGAGGGAGTGAGGGAGTGAGGGAGATGAGGG
>NZ_CAWUDP010000180.1:0-10536 GCF_963920835.1 Scytonema sp. PCC 10023 | reverse complement strand
CATCGAAGTCGTTCTCAAGCAAGCTGCGTCCTAATGAAGATGGCTATGGCTATATATGCTCGTGTGACACTCATCAACGATGACCAGACCTATGTCCGGCGGTAAGTCTCGATTTTGCAAAGTTTGCACCATCCCAATTTGCACAGGTGCGGCGGGGGTGAGTGGAACATTAGCCCAAATGATTCCACACTCAATGCCATATACGTTTTTCAAAGTAGCAGCAGTTTGGTCAATTAGTTTCGTCCGGTGAACCAGAAACAAAACACGCCGTCCTCGGCTAACGGCATCTGCAATCATCTTTGAAGCGATGACGGTTTTGCCTGACCCTGTTGGTGCGTAAATAAGAACTGATTTTAACCCACTTCCGAAGAATTGATAAGTATTTCTGATTCCTTGGTGCTGATAATCGCGTAATTTCATGATTAAATCAATAAATGCGGACAGCGAACCTGCCCTTATCTCGCTAGGGGTTAATTTTTATGCAGAGGGTTAAGACGCGATCGCCTGATCAGCCACCTGTTCTTCTAGTAGTTTTCCAAGTGCCAAGAATTCCTGTTGCCATTCCTGAGGTAACATCGTGAGCATCTGTCCGAGCAGCTGCGCTCTATCGTTGAAGCTCAATGCTCTTAAAACGCGCTCAAAGCTTTCTTTACCAAGAGACTCAGCCGATTCCATGATTTGCTTAACTCCATCTTCGGGAGTCTGGGCGTTTTCTTCCAGCACCAAAGGCAAGTAGGTCTTAGCTGCGAAAAATTCGTCCTCAGTCAACGCGTCACCGTCACTCAAAGGGGTGTTAGTTGTCCTATATAAGGACTTTAATAGGAACATTAACACCCTCTTGAAGGCGGCAAAACCACCAACAACCTCCTTGGCGATTTGGCTGATCCGGCTCCGATTACACCCAACAATTTGAGCGATCGCTTTAGTAGTGAGTTCCTTGCCTGCGTCAATCACCTGCTTGGATGCCTCAAGAACAGCCCAGCAAGTTTGTTCCCCCAAACTGCCAGCACTGGGGGTAATCTGGAATGCCGTTTTCAGTTCAAACTCGGCATCTGGGAAGTACTCGCGTAAATAATTTAAATCCTGATCGGAAGCAACATACCAGATAAGCTGCTCCCCTTCGCGGCGAGAGCTTCTCAATCGCCATCCGCACTGAGCAACCTCACTTTGTACCCGTTCCTGCACAAATGTAGTGAACTGGGGATTCCCCTCATTGGGGTTACGATCGCCCGTTAAGGTGGTGTACTCTAGCTGCAATTGCCCAATATTTGAAAATGGCGTCCCAAATGTCAGTAACGCGCTCTTCTGCTGGAACGCGTTAGATCCACGGTTGTCGTGAAACCAGTAACCGCTTTCCGCTTCCTCTGCTGAATTGCCCACACACGCGGAGTGGTCAAGAACCCCAACGTTTTCCTCTCCGTGCTGTTCAAGAATTGCCCCTGTGATAGCTTTTACTCGCTGCTTCATGCTTTCAGAGCGATCGCGACCCAGCAACCCCATGCCCGTAACTTGGACAATTTTTAAATTCGCGTGACGCTTGCGTTGTTGACGAATGACTATAATCTCACTTGGGTCAACGTCCAAGTCCTGTGCTAAAGACTCCCGAGTTTTGGTTCCGTCAAGAATTAGTGTAAAATCTGCTTGCTTGAGTTGCTCACGGTGGCGATCGTCTCTAGTGAAAATCGTAAGTTCTTTGAAGCTGACTCGAAAGGACCCGCGCTTCTCGCCAAGCAGAATTTCTAGTAACGGAACTATGCAATTACTGGGCATATTGGCGATCGCTTCTCTGTTCTCCTTGTCGGCTTCTTTCTGCATTGCGTGGCGGGCTGCTCTTAGTGCCGCAGCACTGCCTCGGCGATCTTCACTAGCCATCCCGTCTAACGTGACCGAATCCGATTCTTTTAACAATGTCGCTAGTTTTGGGCTAAGCGCCCGGATAACAGCAAGATGCTTCTCTAACCCTGTTAAATCACCTAATATTGTCCGGATAGCCGATTCATCCCATCCGTAACGGGTTTCTGATGTGATATCGTGTTCGCCGTTTAGGATGGAGCGTAGAGCAAAGATGATTGGTTCTAGTGCTGCGATCGCATCTGGCAGTTCTTTGGTATTCTTTTCTACCTCGGCAATTTTTTCTGATATAGCAACAGATTCTTTTATCAAATCAGCTACTTCAGCATCTAGTTGAGCAATCTCAAATTCCAGTTGTTTTATCTTTTCTGCTTTGTCGTCCTTACTCTTAGGTAAAAATCCTAGATCTAGCTGCTGGTGAGCGTTCATTAAAGCAAGATGCCCCTCAAGCTTCTCGCTTTCTGCCATTTTGGCATTAATTTCTCTTTGAAGGTGTCTTTGCTGTTCTTTGAATTGCTTTATTGTTTTCTCGGCGTTGTGAACTTGGCTCTTAAAGTACATCCAAGCATTATCGAAATCCGATAAGGTGGTTTGAGTTTGGCTGTACCCGCGAAATTGTGTAAACTCATCTACAATCACAGCTACCCGTTTTGGGTTCCCTCCCTCCTCTTTGGGGGTGCTTTGCATTTTTGTGATATCGGGCAACGAGTCCAAATTGCAGCGGATTCTGTCGCTTGCAAGAGCGTCTCGGCGCTCTTGACGGAAAGTATGCCGTGGTATCGTCGGTAACTTGTCAACCCCAGCACAGTTCGACTTCCACTTGCACGTAGCGCAGATGGGATTACTAGCAGCCTCCGCCTGTGTTTCTGCGTCGTACCCCTTGGATGCAAAGATGTGGAACAGATGAGCTTTTGAGCAATTGCCCTCTATATTGGCTTCCTCACCTGGCTTAGCCCAGCGGACGTAAGGAGCATTTAATGGGGTTAGTTGCGTGGCATCGCTCACTAGCCCGTCGTGCCGAACGGGTAGATCCGTGTAATTTTGCTCAATAGAGGCAACTGTGGGGTTCCGATGGGTTGGTGAAGTATAAAATATTGTGTTCACTCCCAACAGATCTAGAGTTAGCTGACCCGCTAGGTGGCTTTTTCCTGTACCACCTTCGCTGTTGTCTAATACAATCAACCGCTTGTTTTCGGCTGCTGCTTGCTGTGCTAACGCTTGAATTGTGGCAAGATGGTCTTCGGCTTCAAAAGTCACCGCGTTGTCATCCGACCAAAACGAGCGACTTTTTTTGGCTTGGAATTTAGGCGAACATCGTAACGCTAGCGCCTTGCTCTTCAGCTTCTGTAATCGGTTGCTGAAGAAGGATTTGAAGGATTCTTCTTGCTGCAACTCGATGTGGCGATCGCAGTACTCCTGCCACCGCTCAAAATCTGCTTCCCGCTTCAAAAATTCCTGGTAGAGTTCCTCATCCGGCTCATCCCACTGCTGTTGTGGCAACTCCGACACAATCACGCCAGCAAACTCACAGAATTCTTTCGCCGCTTCTACCCACGCCTTCCCTGTGGGGTAAGTTGCACCAAGTCCATGTCTCAACTGCCACCAGTAGGCGAAAGCATTTATCTGTCGGTTGTCAGTGCAACTGAGGCACGCAAACCCCCACCCATCGCCGTTTTTTCGAGGGGCAATCCACGCAGATGTTCCGGATGTTGACGCATGCCAAGGACAGCAGCCACGTGCTTTACCAGAACCATCCCACTTCCACTTGTGTCCTACCCAGTCAAACGCGTCGGAGCCTAGCTTTACAGCAGCCTGGTTGACCGCATCAAGTAAGTTGTTACTACCAATAGTTCCAGTGCGTCGTTGAGCGCGTTTGATTTCAAGTTTGACGTGACGGATGTTCTCAGGCAAGTTTTCCTCTGGCAGCGCTGCGACTTCCCGAACTTTAGCTTCTTTTTCCTGGTGAGACAGTTTTCTGTTTCTCAGAAAGCGAAAAATTTCTCCCCATCGTTCTTTGGATAGCCCTTGAGTAAATCCCCCTGCTTTGTCGAGGATTGACTCAAGCTCTTCGGGCGCATACGCTGTCTCTGATTCAAACTCTAAGCTTTGATACTTCCCTTTCTTTATACGAGGGAACCCCGCCAACCTCATCTCTCGATTATGGTTTTGAATTACCGGATCGGAGGTGAAAACAGCGATCGCTTTTCTTTGTAACCGTTGCCAAGTCTCTGGGTCTACTTCTGTGGTAAGGCTGTAGTAAACGTGTAAGCTTTTCCCCCCAGAGAAGACCACCAGTGAAGGAACTAGTCCAAACTCTGCTGCCCTTCGGTTTATTTTCTCCCACTGAACTGATAGAGCATCGCTGTCACACTCAATAAAAATACAATTAAATTTACTCGTGTGACCTGCGCCAATCCCGTCTTTTGGGTGATTGACGATGTAAAACATTTCCTCCCCCTGCTGAGCGAGGGAAAGCAGGTACTGGTAGCCATTAGGGTGATACTTGCCCTTATTCCATATTGATCCGCCTTTAGGATCTGGAATTGGGTTACCTTCAGCGTCTTTCTCTTTTCTGCATTCCCATACAGCAAGCCCAGATTCCGTAAGTTTTGCGGTATGAATTTTGTTATTGCTTACTTTAATCCAGATTTGGCTGTCCGATGTGTAGCCTAGCCGCCGCAACTGTCGCTGCAGCGCTTCAAAACCTGTAACCGGATTAGAGGTGATGGGCGAATAGCTCATGCCGCACCTCCCGATTGTTGCAGGCACTTCAGCATGAAAAGTGCTGTTTCTCCCTGAAATCCGTGCAATTCCAGCAGTTCCAAGCAATCACTGAGTTTTTGGAGTTCAATGAAGTGATCTAATTGCGAAATGAATGAACTTCTCCAAAAATCCCCTTGCTTTTCATTATCGAAATCCGATACAATGGATGCATCGAAATTCGTGTTTTTCTTGGGAAGCCCCTCTGCATAAGGGGTTTTTCGCTTTTTGAGGGTTTTCACAGGGTTACTCCTTCTTTTTGTGGAGTGGAACCCCTAGCTTTTTCGCCTCTCGAATTGCTAACCTGACAATAACAAGTAGTTTGTGTGTTCCGAGGTTTTCGCTTCGCCTTTTGATTTTGAGCGGGAGAAACTCAGGGTTTTATCTCTTACGAGATTTTGAGCATTTGACTGTCAGATCGAGAAAGGGCAAGAGGAAGCTAAGGGACCACCTTTTTTTTTATGTTTTTTGTGTACTTCTTCAGTTTAGGGGTATTTTTAGCCAGGTCGATCTCTATTTAAAAAGTCGCAAAAGCCTTGCCCCACAAGCGTTTTATATCTACTGCATTCTTTTGCTACGCCCTCTATTCTCTTTCACCTCCGTGCCATTGCCGATAATAACGCAAGAGCTATCGGCTATATATTTTACTAAAAGCTTCCGTAAGTAGCCTAACTGCTTGTATTGGTCTCCAAAAGTGGAGCTTTTAGCCGACTCTTCCAGGCACATATCTATAAAATCAGCGCTGTAAGGTTCTTTTTTTCGCTGATACGGGTTCGTGTATTCATTGTCCTCCCCAAGCTTAATAAAAAGCTTAGAGTTTTCATTTTTCAATTTGGCTTTGAACTCAGTACTCGTCAAGAAAGCATCTTTTTCGACATCCACGCTATTGATGAAAATAAAACGCTCTTTAACCAATCCCTCAATATACTGGTATGGATTAATACCGTAATCGTAAGACAGTATCTTCAGCAATTTAAGAGATTGTTGGATAAACGCTGTGTGATTGCGAATACTTTGCTTGATATCTTTGCTATCCTGCTTCTTCAAGTGATAGAAGTCCACCGGAATATGAATTCCATATTCTTCCTTAATGAAATTCACCAATACTTGCCTTCTAAGGATTACGGATGCCCAATCTCTCTCAAAATTTAAATCATCGGCTTTGAATAAATCCACTATCCTGAGTCGAAAGTCAGCAGGTATTTTTTGAACGACTTCCGAAAATACCCTCAGATCGGATTCGCGTTTGTTTAGAAGCGTTATCTCTTCGACGATGGCTTTATGCATTAGCTTGATAAGTTCTTTTTGGATCACGAAGCCTCCACTTTTGGTTTGCGCTCAAAAACTTGGATGTTGGGGTGAAATCAGCGAGGCTGTCGTTTGCCGCCACTTGATGGCTAAAAAGCTTGCATAGAAAGCATTCCAGAAAAAAATGGCTTCTACAGCTACCAAAACTGTTATTGAAAATACCAGTAGATCATTTGAATTCTTGTAACCTTTGATTAACTTCATTGATGTCGAAGGTATCTGGATTAAAGCTTTCACCTACCCACTGCATCCTCTCTTCATATTCTGGATGCGACGGGTCACTAATAATTTCCAGTAATTCTGCATAGCCCCAAGAACCACCACAATCTTCAGGAGGACAAGCACGCTTCCCAGTGATACATACAGGGTAGTTTGTATTTGGAGAAGATGGTAGCTCTTTTTCTACCAAAATTTCGTGTTCCCAGCTATCCCCAAAATCGTAAGTGTAGGAGAATTTGGACTTCTCACCCTTAACCACCTGACTTAGCTTAACAGTATCTGTTGAACGCACATTAAACTCTGGTTGAGATTGACCGTAATCAATGCCAGCAATCGAAAAAAAATGCATATGATAGTTATCCCAGCCCATTACCTCTTGCACAATCAGATGTAACTGTTGAAGCGTCGTTGAACTTAATACCTGTACCCTTCTCCAAATAGGGGGTCGAATGTCCTTGAGGGTGATTTTGAGTTGGTAAACGGTTTGATGAGAAGCAGATTTTTTCGTTGCCATAGTTGCTTGCTCAATATCAGGTATCAATTTTGCCTGGTTGGAAATAGTTGCGTTTGACAAAAGTCGATGTCGTTTGACAATCGAATTGACCGTTGTCTTCGAGAGATGGAGCGAAGCGGCAATTTGACGGTAAGAATACCCAGATTGCACCATCTGCAAAACTTTGGGAGCCAACTTGTCTGCTTTCACCCGTTGTCCCGGTTGCCTACCAAACTTCTGACCTCGTGCTTTAGCTGCGGCTACCCCACTCCGCACCCTTTCTCGTACCAAATCCCGTTCAAACTCAGCCAAAGATGCCATTAGATGGGCAATTAGTCTGCCTTGTGGTGTATTCAAATCGAATTGCAATCCAGTTTGGGCAATTAAAGAAACATGCCAACTATGGAGTGACTGCAACGTCGAAATCAAGTCAATGGTGCTACGTCCCCACCGGGTCATCTCTGTCACCAAAATGGCATCAATGTTATGACTTTGAGCTAACGCCATAACCTTTTGTCGCTCAGAGCGGTTGTGTTTAATTCCAGAGGCTGTTTCCTTCCAAACACCAACCACCTCAAAACCACAAACAGCAGCATACTCTAGTAAGTCCCGTTCTTGCCGCTCGCAGGACTGGTCAGTTGTGGAAACCCGACAATAAATGGCAACTTTTTGTACCAATTGAACCCTCCATAATTTGGAAGTCTCAAACCCGCACTGCACCGTTCAATTTTAGTGTACCAAATAACTTACACTTTACCTGATACGATAATTAGATAAACTTTTGTATCCTTGTGACCAAGGTGAGGAGTGGTAAGGAGTGAAACGTCAATGGGATGCAGAAGAACTAATCGAGAATTTTACGCTCGAACCTTCAGAAATAGCATTGCTAGATCATAAGAGTGAAGTGAATCGTCTTGGCAAAGCTGTTCTGCTCAAGTTTTTTCAAATGGAAGCAAGATTTCCACGTTTCGGAGCTGATGTGCCTTATATGGTTGTTTCCTACATAGCAAGACTTCTTTCTTTGTCACCACAGCAATTTAAAGAATACTCGTTTAATGGACGCACCATTGAACGTCATCGGGCAGACATACGTTTATTTTTTGGCTTCCGAGAAATCACACCTCAAGATAAAGAGGATTTGAAAACTTGGCTATGCGAGAAAGTTTTGGCATATGACCGTACTGAATCCCACTTGGAAGCAGCAGCTAGAAAACGCTTGCGCGAGTTGAAGTTAGAACCACCGACGCCAGAGCGGCTTGAGCGTTTAATCAGGTCAGCGGTGAGTACGAATGAGAAAATCTTCTGTGCTGGGATATTCAAGCAAATTCAACCTCTGACATTGAAGAAAATGGATGCCTTGGTCAATACCCAAGAAGGATTAGAGGATAACATGAGTCAATTTAAACAATCAGTTTTTAATTTTCTCAAGACTGACCCTGGTCGAACCAGCCTCAAAAGCATCCTCAAAGAAATAGAAAAACTTCAATGTATCCGGGATTTGGGACTACCAACCAAACTGTTCGCTAGCGTTCCACCCAAAATTATTACTCACTACCGCCGCAGAGCATCAGCAGAGACTCCTGGCGAACTACGTCGTCATCCTATCTCCATTCGCTACACACTCATAGCCGCTTTTTGTTCAAGACGCAGCCAAGAAATTACCGACAGCTTGGTAGAGTTACTTGTTCAAATTATTCACCGTATTTACGTTAATGCTGAACGGCGGGTGGATAAACAACTTATTGAAGAATTTAAACAGGTTTCTGGCAAGCCGCGCTTATTATTTGAAATTGCTACTGCGTCATTAGAACACCCAGAAGAAGCAGTTAAGGATGTGGTTTACCCAGTTGCTAGTCCAAAAACACTGCAAGCGTTAGTCAAAGAGTATAAGTCAAATACTCCCACATATCAGGAGAAAGTTTACACTGTGATGCGCTCATCATATCTGCATCACTATCGACGCATGATACCCCAACTGCTCTCTACATTAGAATTTTGCTCTAATAACGATACACATCGCCCGGTAATTTCTGCTTTGGAATTACTCAAAAGATACCAAGGCAGTAATCAGCGATACTACGCTATTGGGGAAGAATTATTTATTGATGGTGTCCTAAAAAGTGGCTGGCGAGACCTGGTTGTAGAATTGGATAAGGATGGGCAAGAACGGGTTAATCGGGTCAATTACGAAATCTGCGTGCTACAGGCACTACGGGATAGGCTACGCTCTAAGGAAATTTGGGTAGTAGGGGCTAAACGGTACTGTAACCCTGAAGAAGATCTACCTCAAGACTTTGAAATACATCGAGAAACATATTACAAAGCTTTAGGGCAACCATTGGATTCAGAAACCTTTATCAGTCAGCTTCAATCCGAGATGACTCAAGCTTTAACGATGCTGGATAAAGGAATGCCCAACAACAAGAATGTGAAAATTCAGAAAAAGAAAAATGGCTGGATTTGTGTCTCTCCACTGGAAGCACAACCTGAACCGCTCAACATTGTGCAACTCAAACGCCAAGTTGACAAGCGTTGGCACATGACAAGCTTACTGGACATACTTAAAGAAGCTGACTTACGGATTGGCTTCACGTCACATTTCAAGAACACGGGTGTACGCTCCAACCTCTCTAGTGATATTTTACAACGACGACTATTGTTATGTTTGTATGGTTTGGGTAGCAATACGGGACTTAAACGTGTCTGTGCCGGAATCGATGGTGACAAAGAAAATGACCTGCGTTATATCAAAAAGCACTATATTCACAGGGAACACTTACGCAATGCTATTGCAGCTGTTGTAAATGCCATTTTTGGGGTTCGTAAGTCTGCAATCTGGGGTGAAGGTACTACAGCATGTGCTAGTGATTCCAAAAAGTTTGGTTCGTGGGACCAAAACCTGATGACGGAATGGCACATCCGATACGGAGGTCGGGGGGTGATGATCTATTGGCACGTTGAGAAAAAATCTGCCTGCATTTATTCTCAACTCAAAACATGTTCATAAGCGTGAAGTGGCAGCAATGATTGAGGGATTGATACGTCATTGCACTGACATGAAGGTAAAGAAAAACTATGTCGATACGCACGGACAAAGTGAAATTGCTTTTGGTTTCTGTCGTTTGCTGGGCTTTGAGTTGATGCCTCGCATCAAACGCATCGGCTCCCAAAAGTTATCTCTGCCGACTGCTGGTCAGAAGCCAGATTTTCCCAACTTGCAACTTGTACTTGCCAAAGCGATTGATTGGGAACTTATTCGCCAGCAATATGACCAGATGGTTAAATATGCTACTGCACTACGGTTGGGAACGGCGGAAGCGGACACGATTTTGAGACGTTTTAATCGTTCCTCTCCTCAACATCCAACACAAAAGGCACTTTCTGAGTTAGGCAGAGCAGTCAAAACGGTTTTCCTATGTAACTACCTCCATAACGATGCTTTACGACGTGAGATTAATGAAGGGCTGAATGTAGTGGAGAATTGGACTAGTGCTAATGGTTTTATTTTTTACGGCAAGAACAGTGAATTTGCTACCAACCGCCTGGATGAACAGGAATTATCGGTGTTGTGCCTGCATTTGCTGCAAATAAGTCTTGTTTACATCAATACCCTGATGATTCAAAGCGTTTTGGCGGAGCCTGCTTGGATGGAGCAGATGGCGAAAGAAGATTTGCGAGCGTTATCACCCTTGATTTGGGCGCATGTCAATCCTTACGGTACTTTTCGACTGGATATGAATGAGCGCTTACAACTGGATGCTGCCTGATGCTATTTTTTTTCTGAAACCCAATCAGGATGAACCTTTCAACCATCAAGTGGCGGCAAATGACAGACTCGCTGATTTCACCCCTTTATGGTTGGGTACGACACAATCAACTCCCCACACTATTTAATGTAAAGAACT